>JAUZPC010000003.1 GCA_030706105.1 Bacteroidota bacterium
CTATATTACCAAAGAAAGCCTTAACCAAAGCTTCTTCAGAAACTTTAGCATCTCCATAATTACATATGTATGCCCCTGCCTGAGGTGCAATTGATAAAATATATGGATTACCGTGAGACGCAAAAACAATATTTTTATTAGCGCCAAATAAATCTTTTATAAATGACTGATGTTTCTCGTCCATTCCAATTGTGCCCTGCGAAGACCTGACCTTAAGATAAACATTAAGGATAACAACATCAAAGTTCTTTGCTTTTTGAATAATTCTGTCATAATCTTTTTGCCTGCTGCCCAGAAAAATTCTTTCCGTCTCAAGCTTCGGCATTTTATTGGAGAGCAGAGTGTTAAAGTATTCATCATTGCTGCCCCCTCTGGTATCCAGAACATTTATTTGCAAGTATTTTTTATTAGTATTAAAAGGGATTAAATTAGCTGAATTTTTAACTAAGGTAATAGATTCTTCTGCTAATTTTTTAGCAACATCCCAATGCCTGGGAGTACCCACAACCTTATTTATATTGTTTACAGCAACAAATTTATCCTTATCCAGGCCAATCCACTTTTTCACTTTGAGAATTCTGCGTATTGAATTATCAAGTCTTTCCTCAGTAATTTTACCCGTTTTAACGGCATTGATAATGGCTTCCACATAATCATCCGGATCCTCAGGAAAAAGGAGGCAGTCATTCCCGGCCTGAATTGCCAGTACAGCCGCTTCTGCATTTGAAAAATTATCCGTAATAGCTTTCATATTAAGAGCATCGGTTACAATCAAACCTGAAAATCCCAACTGATTTCTGAGCAGGCCTGTAACTACTTTCTTAGATAGTGAAGCAGGTAAAGAAGTATTGGGCTCATAAGCAGTAAGGCCAAGATGAGAGACCATGCAAGAAAGGACGCCGGTTTTAAAATTAGAAAGGAAAGGTGCAAATTCAATATTGTTAAGTTCAGATTTAGACCCGGTAATTATTGGTATTTTTTTATGAGAATCAACAGAAGTATTGCCGTGGCCCGGGAAATGTTTTGAAGCGGCAATCATTCCGCCATCCTGTGTACCTTTAATAAAGGCATTGCTCAATTTAGTAACAAGGTTAACATTTTCCCCGTAAGACCTGACGTTTATAATAGGGTTAAGAGCGTTGTTGTTGATATCAACGACGGGAGCAAAATTTTGATGCACACCAAAAGAAAGACCTTCCTGAGCAATAATATATCCCATTTCATATGTAAGTGCAGAGTCATCCGCAGCTCCGACAGCCATATTTGTAGGGAACAAGGTTCCTTCTGATGAATATTGAGAAACCCCTCTTTCAAAATCCGAAGAAATTAATAGAGGGATTTTTGATAACTCTTGTAATTTATTTGTAAGAACAGCCTGCTCATGAATTGTACCGATAAAGAAAATAACACCGCCAACTTTCAGGTCTTTAACATAGTGTACATATTTTCTATACTCTTTACTATTAGGAGCTACGTCCCTGCTATCCATAGATGGAAAGACAAGCTGCCCGGCTTTCTCTTCAAGGGACATACCTTTAAGAATTTTTTCAACCCACGGATCGCTTCTATCCTCAAATGACACTTTATCTTTTTTACTTTCCAACGGAATAAACGCAAAAGATAATGAGACTAACAAGCAAACTAAAAACAGTTTTGAGAGTAAACTAAATTCCTTAAAGATTTTCATAACAAACGGCCTTTGTAAAACAATTTACTTTTTATTTTTTATTCCGAAAGTAGGATCAATCGGTATAAATTTAGTAATAAAGAAACCAGGAATCATAGTTAACAGAATCCAAATAAAGAAATGCTGATAACCTAAAGCCTGCTGAATATAACCGCTAAACATACCCGGAATCATCATACTAAGCGCCATAAAACCTGTACAGATGGCATAGTGTGCAGTTTTAAATTCACCTTCAGACGCATAAATCATATATAACATATAAGCCGTGAAACCGAATCCATAACCGAATTGCTCACCTGCGACGCACGATGAGATTATCCATATACTTGTAGGCTGAGCGTAAGCCATATAGATATAAAGTACATGCGGGATATTTATGCAGGCAAACATAATCCAAATCCATTTTTTAAGTCCGCCTTTAGCAGCTGCAATACCTCCCAAGATACCTCCGGCAGTAAGAGCAATAACACCAATTGTACCATAGATTAACCCGACTTCGCCGGTAGTTAAGCCAAGTCCGCCAATTTCCCTTGCATCCAGCAAGAAAGGAGAAGCCAGTTTAACTAATTGTGCTTCACCAAATCTATAGATTAACAGAAATGTTAATATTAAGCCAATATGTTTTCTTTTAAAGAAAGTTGAAAAAGCTCTTACAAATTCATTAAACACACCACCTGAACCGGCTTGCAGCTTAGGTTTATCAACTGCAGGATAAGGCAAAATGAAAAAATGATAAATAAAGAATGATAAGAACAAACCTGTAAGAATAAAGAAGGTTATTTTCCAAGCCCAGGCGATATCGCCGGAAATAGCCCTAAAAGCAGTAACAGCACCACCAGTCATTTTAGCATCAAGCTGAAACACAGCATAAGCAGGCTTGTTCCAATTTGATTTATTAAAGACCAGTCTTGTGCCTTCTATAACTGTAATATCTTTAGCTCCCGAATAGCTATCCAAATTTATGACATAATCTTTATCTTCAACCGGTTTTTTAGAAAGCTGGAAACCAATAACTCCCACATTGCCTGCTATTTTTTTAGAATCCGCAGGAACAGTTTTTAGTACCGGCAAAGCTGGTACTTTGTTATTGATTTTAACAGAGCCGTTTTTAATATTATGAGTTTGAACCGAAAAAATAATTGAATCAATTTGTGCTTTGTTGCCGGTGGCAACCGGAATATTAAGACTTGTAGCAGAAGCAACAATTTTCAATTCATTCTGCTCTTTAAAACCTTTTATGGAATCTGAAAGAATAACTCTTTCATTTACGATCTTTGGAGCAGCATTTATTGTAACATCCAAGGGCTGTAGACCGCTATGCGTTTCAAAATAACCTGCAAGAATAATAAGCAATCCCTGGCCGGTAATCATAGAAAGACGGTAGAATGTACTTCTGATACCAACGTGCAAGGCCTGTTCATTTTCAGAAAGCCCAAGCATATAAAACCCATCCGCAGCAATATCATGAGTAGCTGAACTGAAAGCAATTAAGAAGAAAAATGCCAGAGTATATTGCAAAAAAGAAGGAGCAGGAATAGTAAAAGCAACTCCGGCAAGACCGGCACCCACAATAAGCTGCATAATTACAATCCAAAATCTCTTTGTCTTGAAGAGGTCTATAAACGGAGACCAAAGCGGTTTAATTACCCAAGGCAGATAAAGCCAGCTTGTATACAATGCAATATCGGCATTAGAGATGCCCATACGTTTGTACATAATTACAGAAACAAGCATAACTACAACATAAGGGATACCCTCAGCATAATATAAAGAAGGTACCCACGACCAGGCATTACGGGATTCAGGTTTTTTAAGCATAATTTATTTAATATGTATTTTTAGTTTTTAATAATTAATTCTTTAGCCATTAATACTGCACCCAATTCAGGAGGAAAATCAGGTTGTTGAATGCTTACATAAGGCAGTCTAGTTGTTATTTTTTCAACAAATTCTTTTGAGTAAATATTTTCATTACAAATTATTCCACCAACAAATGCAAGAAAGAGACTATCTTCATTTATCTTCTTCTGCATTGCAATAATGTGCAGGACTAATTCATCTGTTTCATCATTTATTATCTTTAAAGCAGTATCATCTCCCATTTCAGCAGCTTTTAGAACCAGTGGAGCCACGGTCGCAATATCAAACGAGTTTTTATAAATTTCAGTAATTAATATTTCAGGAGAGCTTATTTTAAACTTCTCAGCAACAAGGTCAGCAATCAGAGTATGGCCGGAACGTCCGTCAAAACTTTTTGAAACAGCAATAAGGCCTTTTTTACCAATAGAATAGCCGCTTCCTTCATCTCCGATATACCGGCCGAAGCCGCCCACTCTGTGGATATCTCCGGAGGCATCCTTTCCAAACATAATAGAACCTGTGCCGGCAATTAGGATACTGCCGGGTTTACCGGAAAAAGCAGCCTCAAGTGCAATTCTTGCATCGCTTTCCACTCTAAAATTTAACACTATGTTTTTTGTCTCAAGAAATGTTGTAAATGAGTTTTCCAGTCTTTCTGCATCATTTCGCCTTCCGGCACCTGTAGTACCCAAAACTACATAAGCTATATCATCGTAAGACCCATTTATAAAAGTCTTACAGCTTTCAATCAGGTTAAAAAGAGTATTGCATACAATATCGTCACCAAGTATTAAGAAATTTGAAGGACCTCCATAGCATTCATAAATGATATTAAGATCAAAATCAGTTAATACACAGTGAGTTTTAGTACCGCCGCCGTCTATTCCAATAAGATATTTCATAAGATGTCAGTTTTTGATAAAATAATATGATTTTATAATTAAAAATAAGATGTATTTTTTTTAACTACAACCTAAAAGATAAGAAATTTTGTTGATAGTTAATTTTTATTGTGTTAATTTTATTCTCATACTATAATAAAAATTACTTTGTTGAATTAACCTGTAAGAATGATTATGACGTCATTAGAAAACTACTTCGAAAAGTTTAAGCAAAATACAATTGGACACGATCTGAATTTTACTTCACCTTATGGAATAAAAAAACTTTTATATGCCGACTGGATTGCAAGCGGCAGAATGTACAAGCCAATAGAAGAAAAAATGAGCAGCTTATTTGCTCCGTATGTTGGGAATACCCATTCTGAGTCTTCCATAACCGGCACAATAATGACACTCTCATATCACTATGCCCATGATTATATAAAGAAACATGTTAATGCAAGCCCTGACGACGTTATTCTAACAGCAGGATTTGGCATGACGGCGGTGGTTAATAAATTCCAAAGAATTTTGGGACTAAAAGTTCCAGAACAACTTAAAGGATATTTATGCCTTCCGGCTGAGTTTAGGCCTGTTGTTTTTGTTACCCATATGGAACACCATTCAAACCAGACCTCATGGCTTGAAACAATTGCAGACGTAATTTGTATTGAGCCCGATGATGACGGCTTAGTAAATGAAAAATTTCTTATTGAAAGACTTGAAGAATATAAAGACAGACAGCTAAAAATTGGTGCATTTACAGCATGCAGTAATGTAACAGGTATTGAAACCGACTATCATAAACTGGCTAAGATAATGCACAGAAACGGCGGATTTTGTTTTGTTGACTTTGCCTGCTCAGCCCCTTACGTAAATATTGATATGCATCCCGCAGATCCGGAAGAAAAATTAGATGCTATCTTTTTTTCGCCTCATAAGTTTTTAGGAGGTCCGGGAACTTCAGGAGTTTTGATATTTGACTCAAAGCTTTACAAGAACAAAGTACCTGACAATCCGGGAGGTGGAACAGTTGACTGGACTAACCCATGGGGACAGCATAAATTTATTTCCAACATTGAAGCACGAGAAGACGGAGGTACACCGGGATTCCTACAGGCTATTAGAACTGCTTTGTGCATAAAACTAAAAGAAGAAATGGGAGTTGAAAACATACGAGCAAGAGAAGAAGAGCTTGTTAAAATTGCATTCGATGAATTTGCAAAAATAGAGACATTGCACATTTTAGCCGGAAACATTAAAAAAAGGTTAGGTGTATTTTCATTTTATGTTGAAAATATCCACTACAATCTGATTGTTAAAATATTAGATGAAAGATTTGGAATTCAGGTAAGAGGTGGCTGCTCCTGTGCCGGAACTTATGGACATTTTCTATTGCATGTTGATAAAAACAGATCGGAAAGAATCACTGAAAAAATAAATCATGGTGATCTTTCTGAGAAACCCGGATGGATAAGAGCATCACTGCATCCCACAATGACTAATAATGAACTATATTATTTAGTAAATGCAGTAAAAGAAATTATACAGAACATTTCCGAATGGAAAAATGATTATGATTACATTCCATCAAAGAATGAATTTGTAAATAAGAAAAAGATAAATGAAATGGATATTGTTGAATCTTATTTCAGATAATATTTGACAGGGAGAAAGAATAGTAATTTAGTTTACATATCCAGGCCATATTTGCTTAAAACAGATATGGCTTAAAGTTACATATTATAAATTAATCCGTTACGTAATGCATTAAGAAGTATTTAACTATATAAGCAGTACAGATTCCCAGCATAATATAGATAAATAAAGTTAAAAAAGATCTTTTAGTAATCTTTAATGTAGCTTTATACCCCCGCCATCCGCATGATCTGCATCTATAAAGGCTATATGGCGTAAAACGTTTTACAAACGACTCCCAAAGATTTCTTGTTTTACTCCTATGTAAAGTTGTAGTACCATTACAAGAAGGGCATTTCTCAAAGAGAGGGTTATTTCTGTATAATAAGTGTAATTTTTTCATAATTAGAATTTAAAAATAAATTGAAATAAATCAATATGCAAGTAAGTTTAATTATTTTCCACTACTACACTTTTTTTGTGTAGAAGCAGGAAATTATTAATTTGCCCTTAAAAACTTATTATACAAATTATTATTGTTTATTATGTTTAAAGCAACTTTAAATTGTTTGTCATATTTTAACTGGTCTTTAATTCTTTCATCCTGCCCAAGGTAACGCAGAACTAACTCCGCTCTAATTTCATCAATAATTTCAGATTTAAATATTCTGGTTTCTTTTTTACTAAGTTTTTGTAACTGAGTTTTTAACTTCTGAAGGTCAGGAGTAATTTCATTACTTAAATCCTTCCCCTTTACTTCTTTAATAAGAGACTCAATCTGCTTTTCAGCATCAGAATGATAATCAAATTTTTGCTGTCCCAGGAAGTTTTCAAATTCTGAAAAGATGAAATCATTTTTAAAGCTATAATATGACTGATCTGAATTTTTCGAAAAGAAATGATTAGAAAAATTAAAAATAAAGCCCTCGGCTAATAAAAGTTTAGTAATATTACCTTCCGGTTCAAAACTTACAGTTGAATCCGGTTTAACACCACCGGCAGCAGAAACGCTTCTATGGTTATCGGTATAAAACTTGGATGTATCTTTTTTGTTATTCTTAATAAGTGAATAATCCATTTTTTGAATACATCTTCCGCTTGGAGTATAATATCTGGCGGTAGTAATTTTAAGAGAAGCATCCTGTGTAAGGTTAGTAATAGTTTGTACAAGACCTTTGCCAAATGAATTAGTACCAACAATTACACCTCTGTCATGGTCTTGAATTGCACCGGCAACAATTTCAGAAGCAGAAGCAGAACCTTCATTTACTAAAACCACTAAACGTGCATCTCTTGCCATCGGGGCAGATTTAGAAAAATATTTTGCTTCGTTGTTGTCCCGTCCTTTAGTAGTAACTATAAGTTTATTTGGTTCAATAAATTTTTCACAAACATCTACTGCAACTTCAAGCAACCCGCCTGGATTGTTCCTGAGATCCAGTATGACAGATTTAATTTCCTTTTTATCTCTAAGCTCTTTAAGTGCTTTTCTTAATTCATCCCCGGCGGTTCTGCTAAATGTAGTAAGCTTTATATAGACATTATTGCTGTTATCCGGATAGAAGCCTGCATAAGCAATATTTTTTACTTTAATTTCTTCCCTGATTAGTTTAAAATCCATAGTATCCTTGTCGTCATTTCGCAAAACTTTAAGCTCCAATTGCGTCCCAGGTTCACCCTTTACCAATCTGGAAAGATTATCCAAATTACCTGAATTTAACATAGTTCCGGATACTTCAAACAAAATATCGCCTACTCTCAGTCCCTGCCTTTGGGCTGAATAACCATCAAGAATTTCCGTAATTATTATTTTTTCGCCCCTGACTCCAACAGTTATACCGATGCCGCCATATTTACCAAAAGTAATAAGATCAAGTTCGTTTTTCTTTGAGTTATCCATGTATATAGTATAAGGGTCCAAACTGGAAAGCATTCCCTGAATTGCAGCTTTCATAAAGTCACTTGGATCTATAGGTTCAACATAATGGAAAGTAACGTCTTTATAAATTTTGCCGAAGAGTTCTATGTTCTGAGCAATTTCAAAGTAAATATCTTTTTTACTATAAGCAAAACCAAACAATAGGACGATCGGTATAATTATAAGTACAATTTTAATTTTCTTATTCAACTTCATACTCTAACCTTTTCTCAAGCATATCAATTTCATCAATAATAAATTTATGTATATCTTCAATAGACTTAGTACCATCAACTCTTCTAAACCTGCTTTCGTTTTCAGAAAGGAAAATATAACCGGCTCTTACCCGGTCAAAAAACTTTTTCCCAGACACTTCCATTCTGTCCAGCTCAATGTTTAGGACTTTACTTTTCCTTTTTTCAGCAATTTCAACCGGAATATCGACAAAAAAAGTGATATCCGGGATGACCTCACCAATAGCAAAATCATTTATATTTTTGACAGAGGCAAGATTTATCCCTCTTCCGAAGCCCTGATATGCAGTAGTGGAATCGTGGAAGCGATCAGAAATTACATAATACCCTTTATCCAGAAATGGTTTAATCTTTTCCCTTACAAGTTGTGCACGTGCGGCAGAAAAGAGAAGGATTTCAGACTCCATCAACATAGCATCATTTTTTTTATCAAGAAGAATACTTCTTATTTTTTCGGAAATTACTGTCCCTCCCGGCTCCCGTATAATTTCGACTTTTTTCCCAAGTGTTAATAAAAAATTTTTAAGTAATTCAACTTGTGTAGATTTCCCGCAGAAATCAATTCCTTCAAAAGTTATAAACATTTATTTGCTTATTTTTTTTATAATATATTTAATTCTTTCCGGCTTGACGAAAACCAAATTAACATTATTCGGCAGAGTTAAATTCGGTTTTATACTTTCTAAAGTATCAGACTCAATATCCTGGTATCTGACAAAGGCTTTTATACTATTGGGGCTTAACTTACCCAGATAATCAATTCCGCCGCTAATGCTGATTCCAATTTTATTTGGAATTAATACAATCTCTCTGTCATCAGGTTTGTTTAGTATTGCGATATCAATATCTTCAATATTTTTATCGACTATCTGCTGTGCATCAATAACCACTTTTACTTCTTTTATGCTAAGATCAATTTTGGCGGATCTATTAAGCGGTACCGTTAAATAAGTTTTTTCATCAATCTCTTTTAGATTTATTCTATTTGTAGATATATAGCCGATGTTATTTATAACACTGGCAGCACCTGAAACTTCAACTGAATCAGGAATGACTTTAATATTGGCAGCATAGCCATATCCCTGCTTAAACGTAATTGAAGTATCAAGTTTTATTTTGATTTTTTTTACAATATACTTTTCTATAAATAGAGAAATAGAATCCGGCTTGATATCAGTTATTTCAACTCCGGAAGATAAAAATTGATTTTCAACAGCACCTGAGAATAAACGAATATTTTTATAACCTGCTTCATTTGGAATATTAACTAAATATTCATGAGAACCGCTGATGAAAAAGCCCAATAAATTCCACCCTGTTCCTTTTATTTTAATTAGCGCATAATCAGCCGATAATTTTGAAGCAGTTAAATTATCAGAGCTGTTAGCTATTCTAATAGGGACAGTAACACTGCTATAGTACCAGTTGGATAATGTGATTGATACCCATAGGACTATTGAGAAAAAAAATGATAAAAATATTATTATTAAATTCTTTTTCATGTAAAAATATACTAAGAATTTTACTCTATTTTAAGGTAAAAATGTTATTTAATTGAATCTATATACTCTTGAAGAATAATTGCAGCAGAATTTCTATCTACTAACCCTTTTTCTCTTCTTTTGGATTTTCTGGTAACTGATTCCATGATATTACTCATAGCTCTGACAGAAGAAAAATTTTCATCCCAAAGAATAACCTCAAGCCCAAATTCCTTCTCAAATATAGTCTTCATCTCTTTAATTTTTTTCCCAATTGAAGATTCCTCATCATCATAATTATCAGGATAACCAAGAACAATCTTAGATACTTCCTTTTCTATTATTATCTTTTTTAGCTCACCAATCAGATTATTACCTGTATCTAAAGTAGTTAAAGAATAAGCGAAAGTAATCAATGGATCAGTGACAGCAATACCTGTCCTTTTTTTACCGTAATCAATCCCCATATAGCGTTTATAATCAGTCATGAGTCAGACTCCATAAACGTAGACGCGAACGAAAAAACAAACTACGACCCTTCAAAACGGTCAACAGCATAAACACCTTTTAACTTTTTAATTCTTTGAATAATTCGTGACAAATGCTCTAAATTCTGGACATATAAAGTAACACTGCCCTCGAAAGTGGAATCATTAGAGCTGATATTAATAGATTTAATGTTCGTATTTTGAAATGAAACTATTGTATGTGAAATCTCATTAAGGATACCCGGAGAATCTTCACCCATAACCGTCAATCCTGCAACAAATAAAGAGTCTTCAGCTTCCGGCCACTGAACCGGAATAAGTTTGCTTGGATCTTTCTCAGATATTTTAAGAAGGTTAGCGCAAGTTTTCCTGTGTATTTTGATACCCTCACCTATAGTAATATAGCCAATTACAGGATCACCAGGGATTGGGTTACAGCATTTTGCATAAGCATATAAGATATCAGAAGCTGAACCTTCAACAATGATCCCCCCGATATCATTTCTGGCAATATTGGCAAAACTTTCAAACTCAATAGTAGAGCCTTTTTCTTGTTTTGTCTCTTTATCTTTACTGGCAGAAAGAATATCATCAACATTTATTTTACCTTGTGCTATAGCTTTAAAAAATTGCTTTGAATTATCAAATTTTAGATTAGAAGCAAGTTTGTTTATATCGGCTGAATTAAATGTAAGTTTAAGACGCTTTATTCTCTTATCCCAAATTTCCCTGCCATAATTAACTATGTCTTCTTCTTCTTTATTTATCCACTTTCTGATAGCTGACTTTGCTTTATGCGTAGTAACAAATTTAATCCAGTTTTTATTCGGATGCTGGTTCTTTGATACTATAACATCAACCTGGTCCCCACTATGCAGTACAGTATCCAATGGAACAATTTTGCCATTAACTTTGGCACCGATACAATGATAACCGACTTTGGAGTGTATCTCAAAAGCAAAATCAACAGGAGTTGAGCCGACAGGCAGTCTTCTTAAATCGCCTTTAGGCGTAAAAACATAAATTTCGTCCTGATATAAATTTAGTTTAAAACTTTCAAGTAATTCCTTTTTAGCTTCATCCTTGGAAGCATTTTCAAAAACATCCCTAATCCAGTTTACCCAGTCTTCAAGGTTTTTATCATAATACTGTTTGTTCTCTTTATATTTCCAGTGAGCGGCTACACCCTTTTCTGCAACTTCGTGCATCTTTTTAGTTCTAATTTGAACTTCAACAAGGCGACCTTCAGGGCCGACGACCGTAGTATGAATTGACTGATAATTATTTGTTTTGGGAATAGAGACATAGTCCTTAAATCTATCAGGAACGGGGATATAAATTTGGTTTACGAAACCCAGTGTTGTATAACAGTCATAAGTGTTTTCAGAATTAAGAATAATTCTAATTGCAAAAAGGTCATATATTTCTTCAAAAGGTTTATTTCGCCTTATCATTTTCCGGTAAATACTATATAGATGTTTCGGTCTTCCACTTACATCATAGTCTAATTTGTATTCATCAAGTTTGGCAATTATCGGCTCAGTAAATTTTTTAATGTAAGATTCCCGTTCTTTTCTTTTAGACTGAATCTTCTTTGCTATTTCATCATAAGCTTCTTTATTGAGGTATTTAAAAGATAAATCTTCAAGTTCCCATTTTACTTTACCGAGACCGAACCGATTGGCGAAAGGGGCATAAATTTCTAAGGTTTCCTGGGCAATACGTCTTTGTTTTTCGGGGTTAACAAATTCAAGTGTACGCATATTATGCAAACGATCAGCAAACTTAACAAGAATAACTCTAATATCCTTAACCATTGAAAGCATCATTTTGCGGTAATTTTCGGCCATAGTAATTTCCTGACCTTTAAATATTCCGCCTATCTTAGTAACACCATCAACAATTTCGGCAACTTCTTTGCCAAACTCTTTAGCAAGAAGATCTAAATTAAATTCTGTATCTTCAACAACATCATGAAGCAACGAGGCAATAACAGTAACATCATCCAGAGCAATCTCAGTAGCGACTATTCTGGCAACTTCAAATGGATGAGTGAAATATGGGTCACCTGAAGCGCGTAAATCATTTTTATGTGCTTCAAGAGCAAATTCAAATGCTTTTATAACCAAGTCTTCATTAACATTGGATAGGTGATTCCGGCAATCAGCAAGCAAATCATCAAGCATTTTTTGATTTTTAGGGTCTGAGATACTCATAAATAAAGAAAATTAGAAAAATTTATATATATGTACTAATTTAATTAATTTTAAGAATTAGCAAAGTATATTTATATTTTACAGGATATTATTTTTAATTGTTCCTACAATTACAAATATAAGATAATTATTTTAATAGATTTGAATATACGTCAAATGCCCTGCTTCCAAAAGTGATAAAATATACCATTTCTATTGATTTGTCATTCATTAGAAAAGACTTAACTGTATTGATTGCTATTGTAGCAGCCTCCTCTAACGGGTAGCCATAGGCACCTGTACTAATAGAAGGAAATGCAATGGTTTTGATGTCATTTTCAACAGCAAGATTTAGACAATTGCCATAACAGCTCTCAAGCAGTGCACTTTCGTTAAAATGCCCTCCTCTCCAGACAGGTCCGACAGTATGTATGATAAACTTGGCGGGTAAATTAAATCCAGGAGATATTTTTGCCTCACCCGTCTTACATCCATTTAGTGATTTGCAAAAATTGTAAAGTTCACGACCGGCAGCTGCATGAATTGCCCCATCCACTCCCCCACCTCCTAAAAGGCTTGTATTAGCGGCATTCACTATTGCATCTACTGCTAAAGAAGTGATGTCTTGGTTTAAAATAGAAATTCTTTCCATAAATCCTCATAAAAAAGATAATTTACGGAAAGAATATAAAAATAAAAATTTAAGCAAAAAAGAAAAAAGTAAACTGCCTAGGAAAAGCAGGATTACATTTTAAGATCTTTTAATATCGCTTTTGCAACATGATCTAATACTTTATCTGAATTGTAAAAACCACTGGCAATTTTTTCCTGAATTTTTACAAGATTTTTGCCATCAGTTTTATTCAATTCCTGTGCTTTTTGAGAAAGCTCGAGCTTATCCACCGAGGTGTTATTACTGCCGGAGTTCTCATCTTTATTAGATTTTACACCAGCATTTTCCTTTGGAAAATAATTCGCATTTCCAACCGGTTTTATTTCCACGTTATCACCTATCATATAAAGTTAATTTCTTTTGGTTTTGTATATTAGCTAACTGTTTATTTACTTCTATGCTTTCTTCAGTTCTTGCTTTTATAAGATAATCGAATTTTTTACCAATTTGTTTAGTGATATCCGACAACTCATTTTCATAAGGCTGTAATATATCATTATTATAGGTATTTTTCAATGAAAATTTGATCTGTTGTACTTCTTTAAGACAATTTTGAACTTCTTTGAGTTTAAAATCAAAATTTTCATCTGTAAGGAAGTCCAGATCATTGGCAACTACGTTTAATAGCCCTTTGATTCTTGTAATATTTTCTTTTATATGCATTATTAATATGACGAATAATCTGTTAAAGTAACACCATACATAGCAGCGGTGTTTGTTAAAGTAGCCAATTGCGCCTGTAAAGTTTGGTATCTGGTTCTTAAAGAATCGGCATTTTTATTTATTCTTGTTTGTGTAGCCGTTACTCTATCAGCAAGATAAGTGATAGTATCATCAAAACTCTTTTTTGAAGTATTTAGATATCCGGCAGTTCCCAGATACGGTTGTATTTTTGAAGAAAGTGAAGTTGCAACTCCATTGGCTGAATTAAACAAAGCCTCAACCTGAGAAGCATTATCACTTATTTGGGAATCAAGTTTAGTACTGTCAGATACGCTTAAACCAGTAGACGAATTAAAACTAATTCCAATTTGGTTAAGCATATTCAATTCATTAGTTCCCAGTCCGGAAACCTTTGAATAACCCAATGAGCCCAGAGTGGACAATAAAGAGGAAGTATTAGTATCAGAAGCTAAAACGCCTCTTGTAGTTTTTGTAACAGCAGAGCCTGTTTTTAAATAGGTATAGGCATCATTAAATTTACTTATAAAACTATCTATGTTAGATCTAATTGTAGAATTATCTACATCAACCTGAACATTTACAGTAGTGTCCGAGGCCTGCATAACAGATTTTAAAGAGAAAGTAACACCGGTTGCTATATCAGATACAGTGTTGGAATTTCTTTGAACCGAAAGCCCGTTGAAAACCATTTTAGAATTTAACGAATTGCCCTCGGAGGTGATATCTGAATACATAAAGCCCGCTGTATCCGCGCCTGCCTGCTGAACAAACTGAGTGCGAGAGGTCCCGAAGTTCATACCTATTGAGCTTAATGCCGTAGAGGTTCCGGAATCTGAAATTTCTTTTATCCGATAACCAAGGCCGGTATTTTTGGCAGTAAAAGTAAGCTGAGAAGAAGTTGAGTCAGGCGATAATGACGAAGCAGTAACTAAACCTGAAGCACCTTTTTCTTTTGTGACACCGATACCGAGATCAGAAATAATATCCCCACCTTCAACTGCTGAAGTAGAAATATATTTTGAAGAATCAGAAACGGTCATTTTAAGATTTACTTTTCCATCGGTAATAACTTTTTCTGCAGTTACACCGGAGACACCGCTATTAATATTTGTAACAAGTTCATCAACTAAATTTTCATATGTACCACCACCGTTATAACTAACAGTAGTTTCTACACCATTTAGGTCAATTTTTATTTTTCCGGCTCCCAAAGTATAATCAGAAGAAGCCGTTTTGTCAGTAGAAGTAACAACAGCCTTATCAGCATTTATTGCAGCACTAATCTTCTGCATAACTGACTGGTTAGTCTCACCGGTTCCAAGGGTAACATCTACTTTAGAAGTAAATTCACCAGTAGTTCCGTCACCAGTTTTAATAATAAAAGATTGTGTACCGGTAGCACTGTTTGAATCAGCTGCGGTAAGATCAGAAGATAGAGCCACATCAGATTTAGCTAACTGACTGACTCGAATATCATAAGAGGAGTTTGCTGCGGAGCTGGTTGCAGCCGCAGAAACAAAATTACTATTAGACGAAACAGCAGACTTTGCCTTAAACAAAGAGCTGCTGTCTGAAGTAGTAAAAGTATCAAGGATAGATTTTAACGAGGTCAGCTTAGTACTAATAGTTGAATAAGCTGAGGACAAATTACTGTACTTGGTCTTACGTGTAGTAAGAGGCGTCACCGATTTCGTATTTTCACTTGAAATAAATGAATTTACATACGAATTTATTGTAGAAGTTGTAAGAGCCATTTTATTTAGACCTTATAAGTTTATTCTTTCAAAGAGTTAAAGGCATTTAACCAAGATTCTCTTAATTCTGTCAAAATCTTATATACAATATCATAATTCTGTCTTCTCATTTCCTCTTGGCAGTACTGGTATAATTTATATAAGCCAATGGAAACTTCTTTAACTTTGTCATCAGTAAATCTTAATGAATTTATCAATTCTTGCAGTGCAGCATTAGTTTTTGCGAGATTATGCTTCTGGCAATTTACAATTGCAAAATCATAAACTTTAATAAGCAACTGCTGCGGTGTTGCTTCCAGGATGTCATTAACAATATATTTATTTACTTTATTCGGATTAGCATAGGTCGAATTATACATTTTCAAAATTCCTTATATTCAGCATTTGGCATAAAAACAATCCCTCCTCCTAGGAGGAGGGATATGGATAATTAAATCTTATCTAAAGAGTGAAAGGATGTTCTGAGGAGCAGAGTTTAACTGAGAAAGCATAGATGTAGCAACCTGCCCACCAATTTGACCTTTCGTCGAATTCAATTGTTCCATTGCCATATCAGCGTCAAATAATCTGCTTATGGAAGAAGTAGCATTGGTAATAGCTGAAGTCAAATAGTCCTCTTTTACACTTAACCTCTGGGTATAATTACCTATTTTGCCAAGAGCGTCCTGAACTGAAGTCTGAATGCTGTCAATATTAAGAGCAGCAATGGTGGCAGAAGTAGCGCCGCCTGAAGAAATGGAAGCCAAGCTTAAAGTAGATAAAGTACCGAAATTAATTGTAGTAGTTTCAGCTTCACCGGTTTTGAAAATAAAGTTACTGCTTGCAGGAACAGAAGAACCACTTAACAAAGCAGTATCATTAAATTTAGTGTTTGTAAAGATAGAACTGATTTCATCGCCTAAAGCGTTGATATCACTTGCTAAAGCAGACAAATTCTTTGTAGGATCGTTTGCATCTGCAACTTTTCCTTTAATTTGGATTACCAAATCATTGATATTTGATAAAGCTGTTTCAGCTGTTGATAGAACGTTTTTTGCAGCACCGATGTTACCCTGTGCAGCGGTCATAACGGCAACTTTTGCTTCTAATTCTTTACCTACTCTATAACCTGATGTATCATCACTTACAGAATTAATTCTTTTCTGTGAAGCAAGACGTAATTGAGCTTTTGAAGCTTGTGCGTTTACTTTTGCTAATGCATTATAAGCATTTAACGCGTCAACGTTTGTGTTAATTTTGAATGACATTGTATACCTCCATGTATATTTGTTTTATTTTGGGTATCCTTACCCGTGTTTTGTTTAGATAGATTTTCATCTCACTATCATTATCGTAAGTGCTTAAAAAAAGTTTAGTCTTCTTTTTTTTTGTTTTTACTTTAATGTTCTTTAGTCTTATTATCGGAGAATAGTGATTTTACTTTAGGGGCAATAAGCTTATACATACCCTTGCAGCTTCTGTTTAAGGATTTCAAATTTCAGCATAAATTCATAGTTCCCGGAATATAGTTCCAATGCTTTTTCCATAACTAATCTAATACTTGCAAAGTCATTTGTATTTAGATATAATGAGATCAAATAAAAGACAATTGACGAATCTTCTGATTTTAGTTCAAATGATTTTTCCAGGATTTCCTTTGCTTCTGCATTTCTTTTCTTAGTTATAAGATACAGCCCATACTTATTTAATAAGCCGTGGTTTTGAGGATACAATTCCAATAATCTGGTAAATAGAATTTCTTTTTGCTGAGTTGAAGAAGTATTAAGCAAATTCACAATCAAATCTATATTTGATTTATTCACATAGTCTAAATACAATTCAACTTCAGAAGAGCTTATTTCCTTTCCATTAAATAATGCATCAAGAAATTCTATTTCCTTGCCAATTTCTTCTTTTTTTGAGATTTGTATTAATTCACCATAATACATATTAAACATTTCTTTATCATTTATTTTAAGAGCTGTGGAGAGTGCATCATAAAGTAATATTTTTTCGCCAAAATAGCGCGCCTGGGCGGTAAATGTTTTTTTATTTACCAAGTTCCTATTAAGCTGGAAAGCTTTTTTGTATAGTTCAGCTACTTTGGTAAAATCCCTGACAATCAAATATATTTTTGCAGCCGCCAAAATATTGCAGGGCTGGCTCGGGTCTTTTAAAATCCCTGTTTCTATATAATCCATAGCTTTTGAATAATTACCTTTTTCGCATTCATAGACACTCAAATATCTGTATGAGAAAGAGATATATTCATTAACCAGGTACTTATCCTGAATTGCTTTTTCAAAATATTCAACTGCTTTTTCTTTATCACCTAAGAGCCCATAAGTCTGCGCAATCTGATATTCATTATAAGAAGTAACATTATTTTCATAATCTTTTAATAAAAGTTCTAAGTTCCTTGCAGCTTTTTGTTTTAGATCGTCTATTGTAATGTCATAACCCAAATGATCAATTTGTATATCTGATTTGTTAAGTTTAATCTTTTTTCTTATTAAGGCAGGAATAATTTGCTCATGGACTTTTCCTGTAAATCTGATATCTTTTTTATTAGGGAAATACCTTACATAGGCCATAAGAGTTGACTGGTTATTTGCTTCTTCATTATTAGTGATAAAACAATAATATGCGCAGTTGTTTTTTTGTTTGCCTATCTTCTTTACTTCTTCCCTTGACTGAGGCATAAGTCGTTCGTCTGCGTCAAGATAAAGAATCCATTCATGAGTGCATTTTTCCAACGCAAAATTCCGGGCAGCTGAAAAATCTTTTGACCACTCAAAAAAATAAATCTTCGCCCCATATTCCTTGGCAATTTCAACAGTTTTATCTGTTGATCCTGTATCAACAACAACTATCTCATCAACTACACCTTTAACTGATTCAAGACAACCCCTTAAATACTTTTCTTCGTTTTTAACGATCATACATAAAGTTATCATAAATCTCTCAATTAAATAATTTAGAATACAAATTTACTGCCATTTTTTCCCAGCTATAATCCTTCATGTATTTACCTGCATTGCTGCCGATAGTTTTAAGCTCTTCCCGGTTAAGATAAGCATATTCGATTTTCTCTATAATTTCATCAAGGTCAGGCTCTTTCCAGTCGAACAAAAGTTTGTTGTCATTGGAATAAATTTTATACTCTCTGTTTTGCGTAATCATTAACGAATTATCATTTGTAAGGATATCTTTATGTCCGGTATTATAAGAAGCTATAACAGGTTTTCCTGTAGCCATATATTCCATTAAAACGAGATTAGTACCGCCTTCACACCTGTTGGCAAAAAGTCCCAAATCTGTTTTAAGATATACATCTCTCATTTTTTTATTATTAAGCATCGGCAGTGTAAATACACGGTTCATGTCAATGTTGTTATCGGCATAAATGCTATTCATAATTTCCTGCCAATCATTGCCCCTGGGCTTAAAAGTAATATATTTTGAGTAAGCCATAGTGCTGAATGATTTTTTCCAATAATTTGTCCAGGCATTCATCAGAATAATATTCTTATATTTTTTTTGCAGAATACTTACGGCTTTAAGGACAAGGTCCTGTCCTTTCCTCAGCTCAAATTTTCCGCCGGAAAATATCACAAACAAATTTGGATTTGTGGGAATATCTTCAGGATAAAAAATTTCCGGATCCACACCTTGAATAAGCAGATCGCAATTATTGATCTCTTTATCTCTTAATTTATCTCTGCACCAGGTAGAACCGGCAAAGATTATGTCATATTTTTTAGAATTCTCTATAGAGACATCGGAAAGTTCCGTTTCAAAAAACGTATACCCGCAATTCTTTTTGGAATTGATTTTATACAGCGGGTTGAAATTAGTGTCAACGAGTGCCTGAAATACTGTACCTTCAATGGATTCTTTCTCTTCAAGATTTTCAATATTCTCAATTTGATAAGTCGGGCCAAGTTTTGACAATTCTTTTATAAGGTAATTACTGCAAACGCCCCATCCGTGCTGCTCGCCTTTAATGAGCCCCAGGTATAAGTATTTATTAGAATCCTGAATAGTATCCGGCTGATATGGCACTTCATTATTAATATCTGCCGAGTTTCCATTAAACTTATCCTTCACAACAGCTCCAAGCCGTGTGCAAACATCCGTAAACACCGAATCCCAATCATCAGCAACCGGCTGTCTGAATAATTTTACAGTGGGATACCACGGAGAGTCATCTCTTTCCAGCAACCATCTCCAATCAGGCAGATATGAAATTAAAATCCAAGTCTCTTTTCCCAAAGCACCTGCTAAATGGGCAACGGAAGTATCAACAGTAATCACTAAGTCCAATTGCGAAATTACTGCAGCAGTATCTAAAAAGGAGTTCAATCCCAGTGCATCTAAATCGATAATTTTGTGGCCCAACTTAGAAATTTGATTTGTGGCATTACCCTTTTGCATGGAATACAATTTAACACCCGGTATCTGGGCAATATTGTTAAAGTGATTAAGTGTGACCGACCTTTTTTTATCACCGGCGTGAGTAGCACTCCCTGCCCAAACGATGCCCACTTTGAAATTATTATTATTAAAAACCGGCTTCCATTTTTGAACATATGCGTCATCAGGCATTAGATATGGAACATCAGCCGGAATACTATTTAGGTCAGTATGGAAATAACCCGGCAAAGTTAAAAGAGGCAAGTGATAATCATAATAAAATGGAGGTTCATCAATGTCGCTTCTTTCAATAAGGATATCAATAAATGAATACTGCTTATATAATGATTTTAATCGTTTATCGCATTCAAAAATTATACTGCACCCTTTTTCTTTTAGAAGCGGCAAATATCTTGTAAATTGGATGGAGTCTCCCAGGCCCTGTTCATCATAGATAAATACTTTTTTATTGTAGACATCCTGATTTGTAAGCATTTTATCTTTTGGCAGTTTCCGTTGAATAAAATCTGCTCTGAAAATTCGCCATTCATATTCTTTCCATCCAAGTTCAAATTGACCTAATAACAAATGAATATGAGCTTTGTTATAATGTGCCATAAAGAGTTCTGGATTTATTTCCAGAGCTTTATCAATATGCTGTAATGCTTCAATAAATTCCCCTTTTATAAACTTTGCAACACCTACATTTGTAGAAATTACGGCGTTATCTATACTGCTGCTTTCGGCTTCATCGGAAAATTTATTTTCAAGTTCAGGAATATCCAACTCACGGTATATTTCTGCCAGTGCAGAGCAGACATTTTTCTTCTCAAAATCAAGTTCATATAAGTAAGTAAATACTCTTTTGGCATCATCTATTTTTTTTTCTTTAAGGAAATTCATTCCCTGCCTGTACATTGTCCCTAAATCAGCCGGGTCCCTCTGTACAAGGGTATTAAAACATTTTTCAGCTTCGGAGTAATTTTTAACCTTGTTGTAAAGTTCACTTATTTGACTTACTGATGGGAGGTGGTCGGGTTTAAGTACCAGAGCTTTCTTGTAATTTTCTATTGCCAGCTCATAATTTTCTTCTTTGGCAAAACAATTACCTACATTAAAGTAATACTCGTAATTCTTTTCATCTTTTTCGGCGGCGATGTTATAATACTTAATTGCTTCATCGTGCTGTTCCTGGGCAAAAAACAGGTTTCCGAAATTGTTGTAAACTTTGGCGTCGTTAGGATTTATAGTAATGCAAAGAGTAAAATATTTTCGGGCTTCCGGATAATTTTTTAGATTAAGATTAGCGACACCCATATTATTCAGAGCATCATAATGGTCAGGGACAAATTCCAACACCCTGCTGTAATGGGCAATAGCTTTATCATAAACATTACACAACTGATAAGCCAGCCCCAGATTATAATGAAGCTCATAATGATTGTTAAATACTGGGAGGACTCTTTCAAAATAGTTAACTGCCTTTTGGTACTCTTTTTTATTCAGTTGTATTATGCCTAAAAAATTGTATACGTCATAATCGTCGGGATTCTGTCTGATCACCTCTAACAATAATGATTCAGCACTATCGAAATCATTTTTACTAAAATACTCTTCCGCTAATTGATATCTATCATTCATGTTTAATTTAATTTCTTAGGAATATATGATAATTATACTTGTAATTGTTTATTTCTTAAGTTTATCATTTCCTTAAGGAAACTTAAGTTTTCAGAAGCTGCCTGGTTACCAGGATCCAGTTCAAAGACCTTATTGATTTTTGCATATGCATCATCATAATTTTGCTCTAAAATATCTATTACAGTTAAATCATTTATAGCATCAGAATACGTATTATCTGTCTCAATAATCTTAGTAAGTATTTGTCTTGCTTCATCAAAATTATCAACTTTAATACAATTTTCAGCCTCCAGCAAGGAATTATAAAGTACAAGCTGAAGCTCCAAATAATTAGTATTCTCAATAGCTACATCATTATTTGGATCGATGGATAATATTTTTGACAGCAGTTGTCCTGCTTTTTCATAATTCTTCTCCAATATTTCCACAACAACCAGATTATTTAAGATATCCAACTGATCGGGATTTTCTGTTAAAATAGAATTCAGAATATTTTTAGCTTTGGTATAATTCCCTTCAGCTATTTCTTTTTCGGACTGCAATAATAGCTCATCAACGTCTAAAGAGTCAGGAAGCTGGTCAAAAGAAATTAATTCAACATCATCTGCATTAACTAAATGATTGAACCATTCCCATTCAGGTGTTCCGGGAGCCTTATTAAATATGGTTTTTACATATACTCGTGGTTTTGAGCTAATCTCCGTCTGTACAGCTCTGGTAATAGACTCTATGAGGAAATTATCATCCAGAGAAGTAAGACAATACCTTTCAGAGAATTTGCATTCCCATTTACATCCGTAACAGTCTAAGGGCAAAGCCAAAACAGAAGTCAGATTAGAATATGGATAGTACCGGCCAAATTGCCCGCCACCGGAGATAACAATATTTTTAGTATTTACTGCACAGGCAATATGTACAGATGAATTATCAGCAGTAATAACCAGTGATGCTTTTTGGGTTAATGCAATTGCTTGTTGAATTGAAGTTTGCCCTATTAGGTTAAATGTTCTGCCGCTTTTACTTAAAGAATTAATCTCACTATTGATTTCATTATCTATAACTTCTGTACTTAAAAATAAAAATTTATATTGAGGAAGTGATTTAATTATTTCCCCAATATTGGAAATACTTTTTAAACCATAATCATCAAAAGGAAACATAACAATAGTATCTGTAACAGTTAACTCATTATCGTTAAAATATTTATCTGCAAATTGGACTGAAGCTTCATCTAGTAATAACTCAGGCAATAAATTATCTGCCTCAATATTCATATCCTTTAGAAACAGCTTATAGCGTTCAATTTCACTTATACAACTTTCATCAACATTAACAAGCTGGATATAGAATTGGTCATTTTGGAACTTTGCTTCAGGGCTTATATTCATTAGATCACCTTCAAAGGCAATCCTTAAAGGTGCATTGCATCCCAAAGCTATATAATCAGTTAAGGGATCACGGGAAAATACCGGATTTATTGAAACATTGTATTCAATACGCTGTAATTTTTTAATAAAGGTCTTGCGGTACTCTTCGTCTTCAATAAATTTTCCCTTTTCAAATACAATAATAGTATCCACAGAAGGATTTTTTGAATAAAGTTCAGCAAGATGCTTCTGGCATACAACAGAAATTTGCGAATTAATGTACTTCTGCTTAATTGCCTTAAGCATCGGCAATGAAATTATATTATCTCTTAACTCATCAGTCCTTACAAAAAGAAACCTGATGTGTTCATCTGGGTTTATATTCTGAAAAATATTGTTTTCTATATTGGGCATAATTATTCCTAATAATCAAGAAACCATATTCCAATTTTGTACCAAAAAAATAGCTTAAAAAGCAAAAAAAACAGCATATAGATGCTGTTAATTGGCTCAATTTACATTAATGGCTAAAATTAGCCACTAATGTAAATTAATTTTATTTTAGGAAGGCAAACCGGCTTCCACAAGCCCAAGGATGGAATTAACTTTTGTAAGAGATTCAGCCGCCTGAGAATTACCTGGGTCATTTTTAACAGCCCATTCAAACATCACCTTGGACTCATTAATCATATCACTTTTAAAAAATACTTCACCCAAACCTCTGCAAGCTTCTGAACTTTGCGGATTAATATTTAATGCTTTTTCAAATGCTATTTGTGCTTTTTCATATTTTCTTATTTCCATATAGATTGTCCCTCTTAGGATACAGACATCTTCAGGTAGAAACAGATTTGAGGCAGTTTCATCATAAATATCTTCAGCTTCATATAGGGCTAAAAGAGCAGACTCATATTCCTTCGTCTCAAGTTTTAGGTAAGAGCTTTTCACCATCTCATCAAATTCCGTTTCAATGTTTTCCATCTGGTCATTTGCTAAATCTGCATATGAATCTGTTGAAGGGCTAACACTCAATAAATTATTTACTTTAAGTAAAGCATCTTCTGCGTCTGTGTTATTTGAGTTGTTCCTTACTGCCCATTCATACATTGTTTTAGCTTCAGGGTACATTTTTTCCCTAAAGAATATGTCACCTAATCCTTTACAAGCATCAGATGAATTTGGGTTATTTTGTAATGCTGTCTCAAAAGCTTGTCTTGCTTTATCGGTGCTATTTAATGCTAGATAAATATACCCTTTAAGTAAATAAACATCTTCAAGAGTAATATCTGATTCATTTTGTCTGAATATTTTTTCTGCATTTTCTATAGACGAAAGTGCTGCAGCCAACTGCTTATCAGCGTAGTCATTATATGCTTTTAGAAATAGGTTTTGAAAGTCCGATTGGTTACCTTCATTTTTATTATTATGCTTTTCCAAATCCACCTCACTAATTAACTTGTTTAGAAATGACATTGCTGCTTCATAATAGTTCAGATCGTTAGAAATGTTTTTATAATGATCTAATTTTATCTTTATCCTGGCGACGTCATCCGTAGTTTTAACATATTTCTTAAAATATTTTTCTCTGACTTCTAAATTTTCCTTTTCAGTCAAATTATTATCTCTATGTTCAGCACTTTCTTTTGAAGCATAATATAAACCGAGATACTCATCTAAATGATAAAAGTTAACTTCCTGGCTAATTCTTAGCCAGTATTCATAATCACCAACTACTTTAAGATTTTCATCGAAATAGCCATACTTATCGTGAATGGATTTTCTCCACATTGGCTGTGGACCAATGAAACAACCAAAAAGAATAAAATCTTTATCAAATTGGATCCAGTTATACTTTCCTTTAGGAGTATTTGAATTCAATGTATCATTAGTGGCATTGGTAATATATGAGTTGGCATAAACAACACCTACCGATTCATTATTTTCTAAAAAATTAGCCATTTTCTCTAAAGCATCTACTGAATGCCTGTCGTCAGTATTTGCATTAGTAATAAATTTACCTGAAGAAGCCAAGACACCTCTGTTCCATGCCTGATAAATCGTTTCCCGGTTCTCCGTTCTAAAGCAATAAATGTTTTTATATTTTTTTTGAAATCCATTTACAATTTGAGATTCATTTTCAGGTGAGCCACTATCAATAACAATTATTTCCAGTTCTCCCTTTTTATAAAGACTCTGTTCAACAAGATCATCTAAACACTTCTCAATAAACTTTTCAGACTTATATGTGGATACAATAGCTGAGACTTTTATTTTAGTGTATCCTTCTGAGCTTGTAATAAAATCATTATAACGATTTACAATACTTTTAGTTAAGGGGTCATTATGACTAATCATGTTAAGGTTTCGCACACTATAATTTAACGGCTCAACATTATCTTTATAGAATAATGAAATTACATAATATTGATATAAAATTAAATCATTTAGATTTTTTTTCACTAAGTCCCCCAGCATCAAGATTGTTTCTTCGAATAATCCGTTTTCATTAAGTTTAATTAAATAATCGAACTTTATATTACTTGAATCTCTTTTAATTACTTGATTGGAATCGTTAGTGAAAAAGCTATTAAAAAAGTCTTTCGGACTAACATTAATGCTATTATTAACAGAAGGGAAACAGTAAGAATAATTCCTTTTCAAATTACTATATTCAATTTTATCTGATAATTTGAATGATTCTAAGAATAATTTTTCTGAAACGTATGAATTAATAACTTCTATCCCAAACTCACGTAATTCATCCTCAGAAAGAGCAAAAAGCCCATTATCAATTAATAATTTTATATAATAGTTGCCCAAATTTATCCAAAAATTATGGTCATAATTAGTTTCATGCCAAACATGTAGTGCTACCGGGGAAA
Organism: Bacteroidota bacterium; assembly: GCA_030706105.1. Taxonomy (GTDB): domain Bacteria; phylum Bacteroidota; class Ignavibacteria; order Ignavibacteriales; family Ignavibacteriaceae; genus JAUZPC01. The sequence goes on from JAUZPC010000003.1 coordinate 25,799, forward strand.
TAACTCTAATTATTTTATAATTCTTAAGTAATGGTATAGTTAACATCCAATAATCCCACCAGGGTAAACCAAGACAGAATTTGGATTTAGGATAAACACTTATGAAATCTCTGCAAAAGAAGAAATAATCAAACCCAAATTCATAAAATTTCCCTTGACTTACTGTATAATCACGGATGTCGAGTCTGGAACCATAAGTCAATGACTTTTGTGGTTGTTCCTTAATAAAGCTAATAATATTTGTATCAACATTTAGAATAATATCAGAGTTTATTATTCCACAATATTTACAATTTGTATCTAATAGGGCTTTAAAGATATCATCAAGATAAATAAATGGTTTTCCGAATTCTTCGATGCCATTTCTATCAGTTGGAATAAATTGAACAGTTGGAAAATTCTTTTCCAACAAAATTATTTCTTCTTTGGTATTCACTGATATTACTTTTAGCCCTGCATCTTCCCAACTTTTTACTGCTACAAGCTGTTTCTGTATTTTATGTGGCGCGATAGTAGTTGCGACTACAACATCACTGTGACAATTTATTCTATGCTCAAAAGATGTCAGCTTGTCATTACCATCATTCGGTATAACGTTCTCCTCTATCTTAGAATTATTATTTTCCAATAATAACGACTTATATAAATCGATATAAGAATTTGCCTGAATACTTAAATCATATTTCTCTTCAGCAACTTTTCTGCATGCCTTGCTTATTTTATTGTATTTTTTAGAATTTAGGACCCACTTAATCCCATTGGCCAGATCCTTAACATCCCCTTTTTCAGCGAGATAACCTGTTTCCTTATGTTTGACCATATCCGGAATACCGCCAATATTAAATCCCACTACGGGTGTTCCGCAAGCAAGAGATTCCAAAACAGTATTTGGCAAATTATCTTCAAGTGATGGAACTACAAATACATCCGCCATACTATATATTTGTGATAATGTATCTTCAGAACTTATTGGGCCAAATTTAATAACAGGAAATTTACTTTCGTCAATAGTATTCTCGCCCAATACTCCAAAAACGCCTAACAGAATATCTTTTATACCGTTTTGATATAATTCATCTAAAGCTTCTATCAATAACCCAAAACCTTTTCTCTTATTAGTCACATAATCTGCACCGAATAAAATTATTTTGTGAGTTGAAGGAATATTGAATTCTTTCCTTAAACCAAGTTTAGAGTGATTTTTGAAAGTTTGAAGAGGAAGTCCATATGGTATGGTAGTTACTTTAAAATTCTTAAATAAATTACTTTTAGCAGCCTGAATTCCTAACCATTTACTGGGCGTAACAATGCTTATTTGTATTTGAGAAAATGCATTATTTTTAGTAAGAAAATTTTTATGAGATAAATCATTATATTCTTCACTACCTAATTGGATACAGCTATTGCATACTTCTTCAAATTTTTTACAATCCCCTGTATAATGGCACCCTCCGGTGAATGGATTCATATCATGTAAGGTCCAAATGATTTTCTTGCCTTTTAATGCAGCCGGCAAATTAGGGAAATCCAACATCCCGGAGACCCAATGAAAATTAATAATATCAGCTTCTTGGATTTCCTTTACAAGTGAAAAACTGGCAACAGAAGTAGTATCTGTAAAAAGCTCAGTTCCAACCGGCCGTTGCGCGTATTGTGATAGCATCCTTTCCCAGTAAACCCA
>JAUZPC010000030.1 GCA_030706105.1 Bacteroidota bacterium
AAAATGTATAACAAATTATTTAACTCAGGAGAGGCGCCGGTCGGATTCGAACCGACGAATAAAGGTTTTGCAGACCTTCGCCTTAGACCACTTGGCTACAGCGCCGTAAAAAAATACATATAGGAAATAAAAATAGTGCTAAAAAAATAAAATCCACGTTAAAGTGGATCCATCTAATCTATATCTTTAGAGCGGGAAACGGGACTCGAACCCGCGACATCAACCTTGGCAAGGTTGCGCTCTACCAACTGAGCTATTCCCGCAAGTCTTTCAAAAAATAGTTAACAAATATAATATGTTATTTAATTTTATGCAAATATTTTTTTAGTATTTTTTTTGATTTTCCATAAAATATTTTATCTCCTAAAATATTGTTTTTTAAATAATTAAAATTTACTAATTATTTTAGACAATTGTTTATTATTAGCCATTGTCTGAAATAATTATTTGCATTCTACTGAATAATAGCGCGTGAATTATAGCGGAATAGTATTTGCTATTATGGACTAAAGATTTTCAAACTTATTCCGATAATTAGTTGAAGTGTTTTTAAATAAATGAAAAAAATATAATGGAACTAAACAGTATTACTTTACAAAGTGTCCAGAAAGCAATAAAAGCGGAAGATTCGCAAGTTTTATTCGAAATTATTGATTCTCTATTCGCTGCTGAAATACCTGACGAATTACTTGAGGTAATTTGTTCGTTGTTAAATGTTCAGGACAAAGCAGTTAGAAATAATACGGCTCAGTTATTAAGCTATAATCCTAACGAAAAAATTTCTGAGAAATTAGCTGTTCTCATTTCATCCTCTGATATTCAACTTAGAAATCTTGCGGGCGAAATCTTAATTAAACGCCAAAGCAACTCAGTGGTGCCTCTTCTAAACAATCTTACAAATGCCGATGATGATGATAGAAAATTTATTATAGACATTTTAGGTTTAATTAATGACTCAAGATCCATTAAACCTATTGAAGGTGTCTTAAAAACTGAAAAAAACGAAAATGTTGTACTTGCATGCATCGAAGCTTTAGGGAACCTGCATTCAGAAGACAGTCTGGAATTAGTAGTTCAATTTTTTAATATTAGTGATTTATACAGACCGACAATTATTGAAGCTGTTGGTAAGATAGGTTCCATTAATGCACTATCATTTCTGCAAAAAGTTTATGAACAAGAAGATGAACTGGTTAAATATTCAATTGTGGAGAGTTTGGGAAAGATAGGTAATGAAGAAACATTTTTCTTCCTGTTAAATGAGCTTAATAAAACCAATGGCCCGCTTGTTTATCCTATTATTAATTCAATAGATATTTTAAAACGCAATTTTAATTTTGATATCCCATTCGATGAACGGACAAAGAATTTACTTCTGGATACTGTTTTTGAAGGGGAAGAGGAATTCAAAACTGCTGCTGCTCATCTTTTATTGGATTACGATGATAAGGAAATTATTGCTTCTTTATTAAGGATATATGGCAATAATTTTGAGATTGATGAACTGCTGAAAGATAAATTCTTTCAAAATTTGGATATAGTTCTTGCTAATATTCCTAAAGCACTTGATGACTGTCCTTCAAATGGACAAAGTATGTTATTGTTATTAAAGGAAATAGTAGAGGTTAACTCTGGCTTGACCGATATTGAGAAACGAAATTTAATTTCTTCAGTAAGTAATAAACTATCTTCTTCCGATGAGGAAATACGCAGAAGTGCAATGGAATTGCTTTTCTTATTCGATAGAGAATCTGCACTGTTATTTATCGATTTAATGATTGATGATGATAGCATCTGGAATAAGCTAAGATTAATTGAACTCTTGGAAGAAATTAATAATCCGGTTGCTAAAGAAGCTCTGGAAAAATTGGCAGAAGATGAAGAAGAAATGGTGCAGGCAAGCGCAAAGTCAGTATTACAAAACCGATTAAGTACAACAGAAAATTAAATTAATGGCTTTATCAAACGACATTATATCGCAGCAAAATCTTAATATAAATTCCGGGCAAAAAAGCATTGCACTTTCAATTCAATGTTTTGAAACCTGGAGAAAATATATTTATGATTTATGTGGCATTTATTATCAAGATAATAAGAAATATCTTTTAGAGAGTAGGTTGTTAAAACGAATTAACTTTTTAGGGTTAAACTCGTTCGAGGAATATTTTGATTATGTAAAGTTTAGTGTTAGTAACGGAGCTGAAAAGAAGTATCTTTATGAAGCTATTACAATTAACGAAACTTTCTTTTTCAGAAATCAGCCTCAAATTGACGCAATGATGACCGCGATAATTCCTGAAATTATGGCGCAAGGTAAGAGGAAAATTAGAGTATGGTCCGCGGCTTCGTCCTCTGGTGAAGAAGCCTATTCTTTATCAATTTCTTTTTTTGAAGTTTTAAAACCCAAATTTCCGGCCTTAGAGATGGAAATTGTGGGTACAGATATTAGTAATGCTGTGGTGGAAACTGCTAAAAAAGCAGTGTATAAGGAATACTCCATAAGAAACACACCGTCTTACTATTTAAAAAAATATTTCAAGATGAGTCCGGCAGGATTTGAGTTAGTCCCACATGTTAAGCAAAATATCCAATTTAAGCTGCTTAATCTTTATGATGACATTGGAATGAGAGGAATGTCGAGTTTTGACATTGTGATTTGTGCAAATGTTTTAATATATTTTGATCAGAATTCTAAAATTAAAGTAGTTAACCACCTTTACAATTCTTTGAATAGGGGAGGATATCTCTTTATTGGTTATTCTGAAACGCTGCATAATATTTCCAAGTCATTCAAAATTGTAAATTTTCCCAAAACTGTCGGTTATAAAAAGGAGTAAGTGCCACAGAAATGAAAAAAGTAATTTTAATTGCAGACGACTCGGCGACGATTAGAAAATTTGTTTCTGTCGCCTTAAAACTTAAAGGATTTGATATCATTTCCGTGTCAGACGGGATGGAGGCATTAGAGAAACTGCCTACTGAGAATATCAATCTTATTATTACTGATTTAAATATGCCCAACATGGATGGTTTTGAGCTCATTAAATCCATTAGGAGTAGTTCTGATTTTAAGGAAATTCCCATTATCATTTTATCTTCTTTATCTAAAAATGAAGAGATTGAAATGGGTATTAAATGTGGAGCTAATGCTTATCTTGTTAAACCTTTTGACCAAAAAAGGATTTTGTACGAAGTTTCTAAATTTTTGAATTAAAGAGGATATATGGACTTAAAATTTTTAGTGGTTGATGATTCTGTTACAATGAGAAGAATTGTTATCAACTCTTTACGCAACTTAGGTTATGCTGAATTTGTTGAAGCGCAAGATGGAAAAGACGCACTTGAAAAATTAGCTGCCGATGATTCTATTACTTTTGTAATTACAGACTGGAATATGCCTATTGTTTCCGGGTTGGAATTAATTAGAGCAATAAAAACTGATGCTAAGTTATGCAAGCTGCCTGTATTGATGGTAACGACCAGAGGTATTAAAGAGGATATTATTGAAGCATTGAATGCTAAGGTTAATAATTATATTGTTAAACCTTTTACTCCTCATATATTAAAAGAAAAGATTGATCAAATTTTGTCAAACCTTTCATAAGGAAATGTGTAAATGAAGCAAGCAACTAATTTAGGCGAATTATTCGCAAAACTTAATGATCTGAAATCTCTTTTTCATTACGGTCAAAAGATGATTCCCATTATTCAAAATCTGATTGATTTTATGGGGGAAACTGTTCCTTTATTAGAAAATATCAATCAGTCTATTGCAGAAAGTACTGCTAAAATACCAAAAGCCACAAATCAGATTACAAATGTAACCAGCGCAAATGAACTGGCTACTACAGAAATTTTAGATACTGTTGATGCTATTTCTTCTGATATTTTTAATTCTGAAATAGTTATAAATAATGTTATTAAAACTCAGGAACAAAAAGTTGAACTTTATAACCAGCTTAAAGAGCAATTAAAAGGAAATGATAAAGCTGAAGGCACTCTAGCACAGATAATATCACTTGATGAAACTGTTGCTACTGTTAAACCATTGTTGGAGATCTTTGATAAAATTAAAACCGGAGCTTATAACATTACATTGTCTCTTCAGGTTCAGGATATTACTGCTCAGCAATTGGCTGCCGTTAACCATTTAATTGAATCTGTACAATCAAAACTATCTTCATTATTGACGGAGTTTTCAGAAGCTGATGTAAAAGAAGTTAAAGTAAATAAATTTGAATTTTCAGACTCAACAAAAGCAGCGTTCAATCCTGATGCACGGTATGAAGACATGAAAGAAACACAGCAAATGGCAGACGAATTAATTAACAAAACAAATTTAACCACAGCATCTCAAGATGAGATAGATAAGCTTTTTTCATAATATGGATGAACAATTTGATTACCCGTTGTTGACAGATCCCGAAATGAAGGAGATCGTTGAAAGCTTTTTAATTGAAACTAAAGAACTTTTAGAAAAACTTGATACTGATCTCATTGTATTCGAGAAAAACCCTGATGATACTGATCTGGTTAACCAGATATTCAGAGCTTTCCACACTATCAAAGGGACTTCAGGTTTTTTAGGTTTAAATAAGCTTACTGAAGTTACTCATAGATGTGAAGATATATTAAATAAACTTCGTAAAAATGAAGCTAAGTTGAGTTCTACCGTGATGGACGCTATACTTCTTTCTTACGATACTATCAAAGATCTTATTACTTCCATAGAATTGAACCAAAATGAGAGCACTGAAGTATCAGGTGTAATTGATGTTTTAGAAAAAGTTATCGCCGATATAAATAGTGGCATTTCTGCTCCCGTTGAAGTAGTCCCCGTTGTTCAGGAAGTGCTTATGGAAATAGAGGACTCTGAAGAACATGAGGAAGAAATTGAAGTTGTATCTGTTCATGAGATTATTCCTGACAAACCGGAAGTAAAATCAGAAACAGTAAAGACTAAAACGGAAATTCATGTAGATAATGCTTTAACTGATACTAAGAAAGCTGATAATACTATCAGGGTTAATATTGAAAGGCTGAATGATCTGTTAAATATCGCTTCTGAATTAGTATTAGGAAGGAACAGATTAGCTCAGGTTAATTCTGAAGTTGCTCTTGAGTACGAAGGTTCAAAACTTTCTCGCGATTTGTCTGAAATAACTAAACAAATAGACTTTATGACAAATGAGCTTCAGTTAATTGTAATGAAAGTCCGTTTAGTTAAAGTTGGCAAGGTTTTTAACCGGTTCCCAAGGTTAGTCAGGGATTTGTTAAAAGAGACAAAAAAAGAAGCAAAGCTAATTATTAAGGGTGAAGATACAGAGTTGGATAAAACTCTTATTGAAGAAATTAATGATCCTTTAGTACACTTGATTAGAAATTCAATTGATCATGGTATTGAATCACCGGAAGAAAGAGCCAGATTAGGGAAAGAAGCAATCGGAACAATTACACTTTCTGCTGAGCAGGAAGGTAATAATATTATTATCTATATTGAGGATGACGGAAAAGGTATTGACCCTGAAAAGATAAAAGAAAAAGCAGTTCAAAAAGGCTTATTCTCTAAAGAAAAAGCTAAAGAGATGAGCAAACAAGAGGCGTTTAATATTATTTTCATGCCTGGATTTTCTACTGCTGAAAAAGTTACAAATATTTCAGGACGCGGTGTCGGAATGGACGTTGTTAAAACCAATGTCACAAAATTAAGGGGTTTGATTAATGTAGAATCTAATGTAAATTTAGGGACTAAAATTATTATTAAACTCCCAATTACTCTTGCTATAATTCAGGGTATGATTGTTACAGTCGGAACTGAAAAAGTAGTAATTCCTTTAAATTCAATTTTGGAAGTTGTCAGAGTTAGTTATGAAGAAATTTATACTATTAACCAACAAGAAGTTATCCGGGTTAGGGAAAGTATCCTTCCACTTATAGAAATTGGTGAATTGATTTATAATAAAGATTTTACTGTTTCAAAAAAAGAATGGCAGTATGTTGTAGTAGTAGGGATTGCAGAAAAACGTTTTGGTATTAAGGTTGATGCTTTGGTCGGTCAAAAGGAAATAGTTATTAAATCATTAGGCTCTTATTTAGGAGACGTTGAAGGAATAGCCGGCTCTACAATAATGGGTGATGGATCAGTTTTAATGATTTTAGATTTAAATGAAATCATAAATAAATACACGGAAATAGTTGAAGCCACAAATTAAAGTTTTAGTTGTTGATGATTCTGCTTTTATGCGGAAATCATTATCTATTATGTTAGAAAGTGATCCTGATATTCAGGTTATTGCAACCGCCAGAGATGGTGAAGAGGGGTGTGCTCTTGTTAAAAAACTGGTACCTGACATTGTTACGTTAGATATTGAAATGCCTAAGATGGACGGATTGACTGCTTTGAAAAAAATAATGGCAGAAAATCCTACTCCTGTAATAATGATTAGTTCTTTAACTAACGAAGGTGCGGAAGCTACAATTAAAGCTTTTGAATATGGAGCTGTTGATTTTATTCCTAAGGAGCTTTCTTATATCAATATTAATATTATTAAGATTAAGGAAGAACTAACCCGCAAAATAAAAGAAATCTATAAACAAAATGTTTTACGTAACCGGCTTAACAGACTTCAATCTATAAGGTTAAGGACAAATACTCAGGCTAGTACGGTTCAGAGACCAACCGGTGACAATTATTTAAAACAAAACAATTTTCGTGCAATTGCCATGGGGATTTCCACAGGTGGACCGTTATCATTACAGAAAGTTTTACCTAAAATTTCAAAGGATATAAATTGTCCTATCTTTTTGGTACAGCATATGCCCCCAAAGTTTACTGCATCTTTGGCTGTTAGATTAAATTCTATAAGCGAAGTTGAAGTAAAAGAAGCTGCTGATAATGATATAGTAAAGAATAATGTTGTTTATATTGCGCCTGGCGGTTTCCATATGACGCTAAAAAAGAATTCCACAGGTACAATTGTAATAAATATTTCTTCAATGCCGGATACAACACTGCATAGACCTTCTGTAGATGTAATGGTGGAATCAGTTGCGGGCCTTTATGGAAAAAGTACGCTTGGTGTTATTATGACAGGTATGGGAAAAGATGGTTTAGAAGGTATTAAAAAAATTAAAGAACTTGGCGGAAGCTGTATTGCACAAGATGAAGCTTCTTGCGTAGTGTATGGTATGCCAAAAGCAATTGTTGATGCTAATTTAGCAGATGTTATAGCACCCTTAGAAAAGATTCCTGATATTATAAACAAGGCAAATTATGGAAAAAATATTTGAAGAACCCCTATTTAGAGAATTTAAATTCCCTAAATCCACAGGTAATATTATTAAAAACTCAAATGCTGAAATTATTGGCAATATAAAGGTTTCTGTTGAAGAAGAAAACCACAATGGAGTTAAAATAATTTTAAAAAAAGATGCAAACGATAATATAAAAGAGATTAAGTTTGTTTGTACCTGTGGAGAAACTAAATCAATCCTATGAGATTATTCTGAATAATAAATTGCAAGTGGCTAACTTTAGCCACTTCTTTCAGCTCTACCCCCCTAAAAACTCATAAAACTGACCCATTTTAATGGCACTTTATTTGACCTACATACTAAAAAAGTGTAGGAAATTAATATGCCGGTTTCGACTATCAAACTATTAGAAAATCTTATTGATTACTGTGCTGTAAAGAATAAAGTAATCAGTAAGAATATTGCTAACATTGGCACGGAAGATTACCGTCGTGAAGATGTTAAGTTTAAATCCATTCTGGATGATTCCATGAATAGTAGTCTTAAGGCAACAAATGAAAAACATTTTGGAACTGATGCCAATAAAGATGTCTTAAATTATCAGGTTGAAATTGATAATAGCACTGATAAAATATCCGGTGCCAATAACGTTGATATTGATAAAGAAATGTCTGATTTAGCTGAAAACAGTATGCGGTTCAAATTTGCTTCAAAAAGAATAAATTTTTACTACAAAAATTTACAAAATGTTATTAAAGGCGGAGGTAGTGTATGAAAATTGGCGGTAACTTTTCCGGTTTTGATATCAGCTCTAAAGGTTTAAGCGTTCAAAGAAAAAAAATGAATCTTATTGCTGAAAATATTGCTAATGCTGATGCGCTAAGAACTGAAAATGGTGAACCTTACAAAAGAAAGTTTCTAAAAGTTTCACAGACTCAATCTCCTTTTAAAGATAGTATGGCATTGGTTAATACGAATTTAGAGATGCAGGCAACTAATGGAGATCATCTAAAGGGAGGACAGCCCCCTCAGTTGCTTAATAATGATTCTTCAAATGGAATGGCTTTTAATGAAGTAGTTGATCAAAAAGAAGGTGAAACTATCTATATGCCTTCCCACCCAAATGCTGATGAAAAAGGTTATGTAAAAATGTCTAATGTTAATATTATTAACGAAATGGTGGATATGATTGCTGCTACCAGAAGTTACGAAGCTAATCTTACGGCATTCAATTCATCAAAGCAAATTGCTAAAGATTCTCTGGAGATATAAATGAAAATTTCTACTAATGCCGTAGGCAATTATGTTCCGCAAATAAATAAAACAACTGCTCTCTTTCAGCCGGAGCTTACTGAAACTAAAGAGAAGTCAGCGGTTAACAACGATAATCAAAGTATAACTTCAGATGAAAAAAACTTTTTTCTGCAAATGTATCCGGCTAACTCACAGGAAATCTCTAATTATCATTTCTATGAAAAAAGTGGAAAAATGTCTGGAGTGAAATTAGGTTCTATTTTTGACAGGAGAGGTTAAAATGCAAATTAATTCTATTCAGGGTTTAATACCTGATTTAACAAAAACATCTGAAATAAAACAAACCTCCATTCCCTCAATGGGTTTTGGAAACGTTCTGACAGATCTTATTGGTTCTGTAAATGACGATCAGTTGAATGCTGCAAAAGTTACAAATGATTTCGTCACCGGAGGAAATGTTGAAATTCATGAAGTAATGATTGCAGGAGAAAAGGCTAAAACAAGTTTGGATCTGCTTATGGAAATTAGAAATAAAGCAGTAGATATGTATAAAGAATTAAATAGAATACAGATTTAGCTATGAATAAAAATCCATTTGAAGCATTATTAAGTATCTTTAATAAACTAACTGTTCAACAGAAATTTATTATTGGCGGTGTTACAGGGTTAACAATAATTTTATTGGGAACTTTAATTGTTTTCCTTAATGAACCTAATTATACACCTCTTTATTCAAATCTTTCTCAGGAAGATGCTTCAAAAGTTCTTGAACAATTGAATTCTTCCAAAATAGCTTATAAGATTGACGATAATGGTAAAACTATAAAAGTTCCAAAAGACAAAGTTTATGAAACACGATTAGAATTAGCGGGAAAGGGAATTCCAAGCCAGGGAGCTATTGGGTATGAATTGTTTGACAAGAATACGATGGGTATGTCCGATTTCATGCAAAAGCTTAATTATAAAAGAGCGCTGGAAGGTGAACTTGCTAAAACTATAAGCCAGGAAGAGGGCGTTGAAGGAGTTAGAGTACATATCGTAATCCCGCAAAAATCTGTTTTCAAAGATGAAGAAAAACTTCCTACCGCATCTGTGGTATTAAAATTAAAAAATAACTATAACCTTACAAAAACGAATATTGCTGCTATTATTAATTTAGTATCAAGCAGTGTGGAAGGATTGCAGACCGGTAAAATTACTTTAATAGACAATAAAGGCAGACTTCTTTCCAAAGAAAATAATGATGAACCTTTAACTGCATCCAGTTCAAAACAATACGAGGTTAAACAGTCTGTTGAAAACTATCTTGTACAAAAAGCACAATCAATTCTGGATAATATAGTCGGTTACGGAAATGCAATGGTTCAGGTTAATGCAGATATTAACTTTGACCAGGTTGAAAAAACCATGGAGACCTATGATCCGAATTCTCAGGTTGCAGTTAGTGAACAGCAAATTAAAACTGACAATGCCGGTAAAAATGTAACAGACTCAACTACACAGGTTAGCCAAAACTCAACAACAAATTATGAAATAAGTAAGACTATCGAAAAGGTAATTCAGGGTTCGGGTAACATCAAAAAGTTAGTTGTAGCTGCCGTAATAAATGACGAAATTAAAGAAATTAAAAATGGCGATAAGGTTACTGTTACTAATCAGCCACGCACACCGGACCAGATGCAAAAGCTGGAAGAAATTGTAAGAAATGCAGTTGGAATTGATAACAACAGAACTGATCAATTCTCAATAGTTAATATACCTTTTGAGACTAAAACTTTGGATGAAGTAAAGCCTCAGGAAACTTCGTTTATGGATAATATGGACAAATGGACAAATATAATTTTAATAGTTGCAGGTTTGCTTGCAGCAATTATTATCCTTAAAAATCTGCTGAATAAGCTGAAGAATGAAAAAATAATTATTGGAACATTTAAAGGTTCTAATTTGGCATTTGACGGAGCCGGACAAATGGACAGCAAGTTATTGGGCGAATCACAGCAGAATCAAATTCCGGCAGCAAAGAAAAAGATGCTGCCCGTTGGAAATATTGAAGATGAAATTTCTGACGAAGCTATAATGAGAAAAAATCAACAGGAAAAAATAACGACTTATGTGTCAAAAAATCCGGTTGATGCTGCAAAATTAATAAACTCATGGTTGCACGAAGATGAATATTAGTCAAAAGAATAGCGGTAAAGATAAGAAAGGTGGTCTCTCTGGTGTACAGAAATCAGCTTTATTGATGATTGCACTTGATATTGAGACTGCTTCAGAAGTATTTAAATATCTGGATCCCGCAGAGATTGAAATGATATCCGCTGAAATAAGCAAAGTTAGAAATATTCCTACAAATGTTGTTGATACTGTAATGGAAGATTTCTATCAAATGGTCACTGCCCGTGAGTACATGATGGAAGGCGGTCTGGAGTATGCTCAGGCTGTATTAGAGAAATCATTTGGTATGCAGAAGGCCATGGACATTATTGAGAAAGTTAAAAATTTAACTACTCTTAAAGGGTTCGATGTATTAAAGAAAGCTGACTCAACACAATTAGTAGGATTTTTGAACAAAGAGCACCCCCAGACTATTGCATTAATATTATCCCATTTAAATCCTAATCAGACTGCTGCTGCATTAAAAGAACTGCCGGAAGGCATTAGAAATGATGTTGTTTACAGGATAGCTACTCTTGGTAAAATATCGCCGCAAACATTAAAACAAATTGAAAAAGTTGTGGATGAAATGGCAGGGTTCTCCATGCAGCAAGCTCTAAGTACTATTGGCGGTACTAAAAGTCTGGCAACCATATTGAATAGAACCAATGTTTCTTTAACAAAAGAAATATTAGAAAATTTAGAACAAAAAGACCCTGATGTCTCCCTTGAAGTTAAAAGATTAATGTTCTTGTTTGATGATATTATCAATATACAGGACAAGGATATTCAAAAAATATTACGCGTTGTCGATAGAAAAGATTTGGCTCTTGCACTTAAAATATCTGATGAAAAACTTAAGAATAAGATATTCCTTAATATGTCTGAACGTGCAGCCGATCTATTAAAAGAAGAATTACAATATATGGGTATGGTTAAACTTAAAGAAGTAGAAACGGCACAGAGCAAAATAATTGATACTGTAAAAATGCTCGAAGAAGAAGGTGAAATATCTCTTAACATTAGAGGTAATGCAGAAGAAGTATATGTCTAATGTTATTAAGATAAAATCCACTCCGGGGAAGTTAAATCTAAAAGTTAAAAATGATTTTATTACCGGCCCTGAAGAGGAAAGTGAAGTTGATGTTTACCAGAAACAACTTCAGGCAAGCTTTGATGAAGGCATAAATGAAGGTTACAACGCAGCACATTTGGAGCTGGAAAATGAATATAATGAAAAACTTCTTAGTAAGTATAATTATTTTGATAGCTTAATGCAGAATATCAATCAGGAACTACATGCTTTTTAACAAAGTTTTGAACATATAGTATTTGAAACCGCAATTGCTATAGCGGAAAAAATTATTCAAAAAGAAGTAAATAAAGAATCAATTATTAACGAGGTTCTTTCAACTTCATTAAAAAAGGTTATTGGGGCTAATAGCATTATAGTTAAAATAAATCCTGAAGATATTGAATGGATTCATAAATTCGGCAATAACTTTGTTAAAGAAGAGCTATTAAACGGTGTTAAGTTTGTTGAAGATGATAAGATAGAAAAAGGCGGATGCACTGTAGAGTCTGAAATTGGAAATGTTGATTCAAGAATATCATCCCAGTTGAATGAGATAAGAAGGTATTTACACGCATCTATAGATAAAGAATAAATATGCAAACTGCCGAAAATTACATAAAGAAGTATAAACAAGTTATTGAGCAAGTTGACTTGATAAAAGTTAATGGAAGGGTCTCTGACGTTATCGGCTTAATAATTGTTTCTATTGGACCGAATGTATCCTACGGCGAAATTTGTAAAATAGTTGATCGGGAAGGTACTGAAATTTGTCACTCGGAAGTAGTTGGCTTCAAAAACGGAAAAGTACTTTCAATTGCATTAGGCGAAGTCACTAATATATCGCCTTCTTGCCAAATAATTGCAACAGGAAAGAGCCTTACTATAAATGTTGGTAATGAACTGCTGGGAAGAGTTTTAGATGGACTTGGCAACCCTATTGATGATAAAGGTCCCATACTAACTTCTGAAACAGCTACAATATATAGTGAACCTCCTAACCCTCTTACCAGGAAAAGAATTTCTTTACCGCTTCAAACAGGTATAAGAACAATTGACGGTTTATTAACCGTAGGCAAAGGCCAGAGAATGGGAATCTTTGCCGGAAGCGGCGTCGGTAAAAGTGTTACTCTTGGAATGATAGCCCGAAACACAAATGCAGATGTTAATATTATTATTCTTATAGGAGAGCGCGGTAGGGAAGTAAGAGAATTCCTGGAAAAAGACCTCGGTGAAGAAGGCTTAAAGAAATCGGTGCTAATTGTTGCAACCAGTGATAAATCAGCTTTGATTCGTATGAAAGGTGCTTACATAGGTACAACTATTGCCGAATATTTTAGAGATCAAGGCAAGGATGTTTTATTAATGATGGACTCAGTTACACGTTTTGCAATGGCACAGCGTGAAATTGGTTTATCCATTGGTGAACCTCCAACTACAAAAGGATATACTCCTTCTGTTTTTGCTTTATTACCAAAATTATTGGAAAGAGCCGGAGCATCTGAAAAGGGATCAATTACCGGTTTATATGCCGTTCTGGTTGATGGCGATGATATGAATGAACCAATAGCAGATGCTGTAAGATCAATACTGGATGGGCATATTGTGTTATCAAGAAAACTTGCTCACAAGGGACAATATCCCGCAATAGATCCATTGCAGAGTGTAAGCCGTGTTATGCCTGATATTGTATCTGCTGACCATAGGAAACGTGCCATTTCCTTTAATGAAATTTTAGCTACTTACAAAGAAGCTGAAGATTTAATTAATATTGGTGCTTATGTTAGAGGTAGTAATCCTCAAATTGACCATGCTCTTTCTAAAATTAGCAGTTTAAGGACTTTTCTTAAACAGGATATGAAAGAAAAAGCACTATATAAAGAGACACTAAGTTTGTTAACCAATATTATCAGTGAGCCTCTCGGTTAATTATGGCAAAATTCACATATAAATATGAGTCTATTACAAGAATTAAAGAGACATTACAAAAAAAAGTTCAAAAAGAAGTTTCATCAATTGATTTAGAAATTGAAAAGCTTTATGAAGAAATTGATAACATCATTGAAGAAATAAATAAGAGTATAATTGATCCGACAAAAAAAAGAATAAGTGCGCGCGACCTTCAATTTGCAAAAAATTATATCAAAGAATTGAATGATAATATTAATCGTATTGAAGGAGAGATAGAAAAGCTTAAGATCAAAAGACAGGAAAAGATCCAGGAGCTTATAAAAAAGAGTAAAGAAGCAAAGATCTTTAATACGTTAAAAGACATTCATCATGAAAATTTTAACATAGAAGAAAAAAGAAAAGAAATGATTGATTTAGATGAAATAGCTACTCAGAAATTTACCAGGGCAAAAAAATGAAAGGTGCAGGAT
>JAUZPC010000300.1 GCA_030706105.1 Bacteroidota bacterium
TACCATTAAAAACGCAGCCAAAAGGACAAATGAAAATACAGGCACGTATTTTTTCACTTTAAATGAGCCGGTATTTTTCTTATCAATTTGCGCCATCAGTCTGGTTTCAAAATAAGGGTCTTCCGGGATTAACGGAATCGATTTTTGTGTAAGGGCTTTAAGTTTCCTAAGCTCCTCAAGCTGCTCTTTTAACTCTTTTGAGTAAGATAATTTTTCTTCAATAAGGTTTTTCTCTTCCGGCAGCAGTTCCCCATCCAAATAAGCAGAGAGCATCTCTTTTTCATTCACATACTTTGTCATTTTATCAGCTCCTTTTCATAAGGCTTGAGATACGTCTTTAAATTTTCTCTCGCCCTAAAAATCCGCGACTTTACAGTCCCGATTTCACTTTGCATCGAATCGGCAATTTCCTGATAACTCATTTCCTGAATTTCTCTTAGTACAAGTGGAATTCGCAATTTATCCGGCAATTTTCTAATAGCATTCTGAACAATTTCCGAAACGTCGCTGTTTGTATTAAATTCTGCAGATGCAGGCAATTCTTCCTCGTCATCGTTAATCGGCATAAAAATACTTCTCAGCTTTACTTTTCTTAAATGATCTTTGCATTTATTTATAGTTACTTTATAAAGCCAGGTAGTAAACTGAGCATCAAATCTAAATTTGCCAACACTCTTATAAACAGTAATAAATACATCCTGCGAAATGTCATCTATGGAATTACTATTACCAACAGTCAGATATACCAGGTTACGCACTTTTTCTTTATGCTTGTTAACCAGTTTTTTAAAGGCTATTTCATCGCCTTCATTAAACCTTTTGATAAGTGTAAAATCATCATCAAGATTCAGTATTTTAGGGACTTCCATTTCGTTTTCTTCGTTATTTATCATTTTAGACGTCTCTGTTTTTTTTTGGTTCCTTAAATTAATAAATCTTTTATTGCCGAAAATATGATTTGTGATAAGCGGAATAAAATGGTTTTAAGTGAACAAAAGTAAGAATTTTAAGTAAAAGATGGAAAGTTTTAGACAAAAGAGGTATATATGTCAATAACCCTTTTTGTCAGTTCTTCAAGATCAAAGTTTTCAATTATCCTTTTACGGGAGGCAGCGGCAAAGCGGGTTCTTAATGACTCATCTTTAATCAGTATTTCAAGTTTTTTAGCAAGATCTTCTTTATTTTTATTTTCAAACAATAAAGAAGTTTCATTATTAACAACAATATCCAGAACACCGCCTTCATTAGAAGCAACAGCAGGCTTACCCATTGAGAGTGCTTCAATTAATGCTATGCCCAAAGCTTCGCCATGAGAAGGAAAGACAAAAATATCCATAGCGTCAAACATCTCTTTACTTTCCCTAAAGCCGGCAAAAATAATGTTATGCAATCCGTAATTCTGAGCCAATTTTTTAATTGAATCTGCATAGGAATCTTCACCATAGCTGGCTTCACCTACGATTAAAAATTTCAAGTTATCATATTTCTTATTAAGAACAGAAGCTGCCCATAGCAGATCTTCATGCCCTTTTCCCGGACTTAATCTGGCAACCATTCCGCAAACAATTTCTCTTTCCGAAAAACCAAATTCGCTTCTAATTTTAGTTCTGTCAGCAGTTGAAGGTGAAAATATTTCAGTATCCACTCCGTTATAAAGAAGTTGAATTTTTGATGGAAGAAGAGGTGTTGAGAATATCATATTTTCTTTTACCGCATTGCTAATAGCAAAAGCTAAAGTAACTCTTTTATATATGGCTTTATGTAAAAAGTCCTTCTTAATAATATAAGATTGTACTTGTTTAGTAAAGAATAATGGAATCCTGCTGCCGCAAAACTTTAATGCAGGAACAAGGAACCAAAGATCTTTGGATGCCTGAGAATGAACAACATTAAATTTTCTGTTTTTAATTAAAGCGGCAATTTTGGAAACGGCAGAAAGTTTGGAATATCCGGAGATATTAATGGAATGGACTACTATACCGGCCTCAATAGCTTTTTTATGCATGGTTGAGTTATCAATGCATAATAACTCAACCTCTAGATTATACTTTAATAGTTGACGTACGGCGGTAATGGTAAACATTTCCATTCCGCCCCAGCTTTTTGAAAGGCACGAGTAGAGAACTTTCATCCTAATAAATTTTCTTTAATTCTGCATCTTTAAAATAATGCAAAAGAATTTCGTCAAACATATATCCATTAGAAGCCATAACTGCTGCTCCTATTTGGCAGAGACCAACACCATGCCCCCAGCCGGCTCCATGCAATATTATTTTTCCGGGGATTCCGTCAACAATATTTTCTTTTTGGACATAAAAAGCCGAACTGTATAAATGAGAGCGGGAAAGCGTACGCCTGATTTCCAATTCTTTACCAATTGTTAAAGTTTTTTTAGTGCCGATAATTTTTAATTTAATTAATCGGGCTGAGTTTCCTCTTTCAATTGGAATTAAATCAACTATTTCGCCAAAATCCATACCGCTTCTGTCTTTTATAATTTGAGATAATTCTTCCTGAGAATACTCTACTTTCCAGCGGTAAAAATCTTTGGTTTCCTGGTCAAAATCAGGTAAAATCTGTGTAAGAATTTTTTCGTCAGTTGTATTGCAAAAAGCAGAAGGATTACCTGAAATCCATTTTATTGCATTAGCTTCATTTGAGAAGTCCTGGTCATAATTTTCAGGTTCAAATTTATAATCTACAATAGCAGACAAATAATTAAGCTTGCATGGTTCCCAAACATTTTCAAAGCTCTCACTTATTCCCCCGCAAGATTTAGAATAGCGTGCGTCACAAATTTGATTATCAGCAGTCAAAACAACTCCGGCAGTCTGCTCAGCAGCTTTTTTTGCAATATCGGTAAATATTTTTGTTATTCCCTGATACCTTTGGCAATGGTCATCCGCACAAACATCATATAATAAATGGTCTTCCCTGTCATACCACTTTATCAATTCATTTTCAGTAGAATAAGTTTTGGGATGGCCGCTTTCAGCTTTATTTACAGATTTTGATTTCTCTATATTGGCAAGCAGCCAGCTTCTGGAAACTATGGCATGAGCCTTTAGAAGCTGCAAGCTGCACTTTGCACTCATTTCCGAAGAGATAACACTTACCAGATACTTCTCAATTGGGAGTATGTTAACAGCGGTGATACTACCATTTTCAATAATAAGTTTTAATGCCCCCGTAAATCTTTCTTTCTCTTTTCTCTCCCAATGGAACTGAACTCCAATAACTACATCTCTTATAAGAAAAGACTCGTTTGAGGAATCAACCGGTGTGAACAGGATTTCTCCGGCTGTCGCAAAATCTTCATCATTCCGTTTACAATAAATTTTATTGTCAGCAGTCAATTCAGCCACAAACCGCCCGCTTACGGGTTTTTGAAAGCCTTCGGTTTTATACTCGCCATATAATTCAAAATTTATCTTTTTATCCGTCAAAATCCCTACGGATATTTCCGGTTCTTTTTTATAACTTATCATTTTAATAGATTTTTATTTTTATTTATTATTTTAATTATTAACATAAAATTAAGAAATTAGGCAATAATTTGAAAGTTTAACTTTACTGCATTTTATTGCACTACAATTAGCCGGTTAGAATACTTGATCTGAAAATAATAAAAGCCAATGGCGGACTAATAATTTTTGCCAAATCGTAAACAATGTGAGATAAATAGCATATTTGTTAATAATGTAGAGCAATTACACTTCCTGCTCAAAATGTCGTCTTTTTTTTGTGATAAATTTCTTATATTTTTTCAATAATTTGAATAAGTTACATAAGGATTTATAAAATCGACTTAGATTATGCTTAAATTTTATATAACATTTTTCTTTTACTTTTGGATAGGAACCACTTTAACAGGTAAAGTGTATTCAAAAGACAACAGTTCCTTTTATGAAAGTCACACTGATTTAGCAGAGAAGGATACAATAAATTTAATTCATTCTCATTTTGCATCTCCTAATATTCGGTATGAGAACAAGAACATAATTTCGAATTTTGCCGATTATTATCAATATTTTGGCAAAGTATTTGTTTCGTCTGAAAATATTAGCAACATAATTACCATGACCGGGCTTACCATAATGCTCCGTCAATTTGATCATGGCACTTATACTTTTGTCCATAAAGAATATAGGACAAACAAAGTGTATAAAGGCCTGCAAGATTATACGGTAAATATTGGAGAAGGGGCCTCCCAGATAGGGTTATCCACCATATTTGGTTTATATGGAATTACAGTAAAAGACTATAAAGCAATAAACACCGGTTCACAAATTTTAGAAGGCTTTGTTACAACTGGTTTGATGGTCCAA
>JAUZPC010000301.1 GCA_030706105.1 Bacteroidota bacterium
ATATCTTCTAAATATATCCCGGGTTTACTTAAAAATGTTGAAAAATTAAAGAAATAAAGTGCCTGCCCGACTGGTACATTATCATACTCCGCAATCAGAATTTTTGCATATTGATGCTCAAATAAATTATGTGTCAGCAATTCTTCAGTAGCAAAAACTTCATTAGAGAGTTTCTCAAAATGGGCAAGTTCCTTAATTAATGCTAAGATTACAGGGATATCTTCTTTTACAGCTTCTCTGATATATAGGCTCATAGACTTTCTTTCTTTGTAAAATATTTATTCTCAATAAAAATAACTGCTTTAGCAAATATATAACCTGCTGCGCAACCAAAAAGAGCGCCTCCCAAAATATCTGACGGATAATGAAGCCCAAGATAAATTCTCGACAACGCAACAAGAAAGGCCGTAACGAATAAAATGTGCTTCAATTTGGGATAAAGTAGAGTAAAAAACATTGCAGCTGCAAAATTATTTACTGCATGGTTTGAAGGAAATGATAATGTCCCCTGCCCACCCAAAGGGACTCTAACTCCGGAAAGAGCATTACATGGGCGAATGCGTTGGAATAATTCCTTTAGTACCCTTGCACTAAACTGATCAGAAAAAAGTATTAGCAGCAGTACTCCAAGTACTGCTAATTTACCCTTTTTGCCACCTTTGAAGAAGGCTATTCCTAAAAGAATAAAATAAGCTATAAACCAGCTCTTAGTATCTGTAATTAATATGAAAAATTTGTCGAATATAGAGTTGGAAATAGTTATATTTATGAAATAGAAAATTGATACATCTATTGAATAAAAAAAGTTTATCATCTTAATCCTAAATTTTCAAGATATAAATCTATTAAAAAAAACAATAACTATGTAATTTTTGGAGTAACCTTTTTAATAATTATTTATTAAATTGGACTACGAAATATTAAAATTGATATATGGAAACTAATAACAAACAAATAGCCTTAATTGATTACATATTAAATGACAAAGTACCATTCTCAAAGCAAGAATATGACCAAATAAAAAAGGATTCGGCAGAGTTTTTAATATCACCTCTTAAGGTAATAGCCTTACTAATTGCAATTTCCGGTTTGTTCGCAATGGTTTTTGAAGTAAGCCACTCAAAAGATCATGCATTTTATATATACTTGACCAGGTTAGTTGCTACACTGGTTGCATTTATAATATTAGTATTTCTTAATTTTCCAATTGGGAAAAAGAATCCGGTTATATTAGTACATATCTTGTTGCTCACTATCATTATTTCTTCGGGAATAATGATTTTTATGATGCCTCAGACATTATTTATAAATACGCAAATTGTAGGTTTAATGATATTTACTTCAGCCCTGTTTTTAAGCTGGGAGGTAAAAAATCAAATAATTGTGGCCATTTATTACAATATTGTATTTGCAAGCGCTATAATTATTAGCAAAGCGCATATATATTTTCTTGCTAATATAGTTGAAGCAATCTCCTTCGTTTCATTTTTAAGTATAATATCAATTATTGGAAGCGCAGTTAATTTCAAATTAAGATTGCAGCTTGCTGAAAAGTCTTTTCATGTTCAATTATCTGAACAAAAGTTTAGATCAATATTTGACAATTCATTAGAAGGCAAATTTCAATCCAGCATTGAAGGAAAGTTTTTAACTGTTAATACTTCCATGGCTAAGATTTTAGGTTATGATACTAAAGAAGAATTAACAGATCTAAATATAAAAGTTGATTTATACAGGTATCAGAAGGATAGAGAAAATTTAATTATGCTTTTGCGGGAAAGAGGCTTTGTAGAAGATTATCCCGTAACATTAAAGAAGAAAAACGGCAAGTACGTAGTAATCAGCTTAAATGCAAGAATTGTATTTGACAGTCATGATGAATCAAAGGTATATATCGAAGGTAATATCCGTGATATTACCATGCAGGTTTATGCTGATGAAAAGAGAAAAAAAGCCGAAGAAGCACTCCGCTATGAAAAGGAAAGATCTGACAAATTAGCGGCGGCTGCAATGCAAAGCAGTGTTGCCAAGACTCAGTTCCTTGCCAATATGAGCCATGAAATTAGAACCCCCATGAATGGGATACTGGGTTACCTGACTCTGATTGAAAAAGAGACTTATGAAGATGCTGATGAAATGAAGCAGTTTATCGCAAGTGCAAAACATTCAGCTGAGTCACTTCTGGATATAATCAACAATATCCTTGATCTTTCTAAGATAGAATCCGGCAAAATGGAATTACATAATGAAGATTTTGATTTGACTTCTGTAATTAATGAAGCAGTGGATATTCTAAAGACAAAAATTGAAGAAAAGAAACTGACAATTAGAAAAGTAATAAAAGAAGGTACTCCTACTCTTTTAAATGGAGACTCCGCCAGATTAAGGCAAATTTTAGTTAACCTGCTTAGCAATTCAGTGAAATTTACACAAGAAGGAATTATTAAAATTTATTTTAGTGCCTCCTCAATGCAAGAGAATAACTTAATATTAAACTGTTATGTAGAAGATACAGGAATAGGGATAAACTCCAAGAACTTAAGAGATTTATTTAAACCATTTTCCCAAATCGATTCTTCGCATACACGAAAATTTGGCGGTACAGGTTTAGGCTTGGCAATCTGCAAAGAGTTTATCAATATGATGGGCGGGACTATTTGGGTAGAGAGTGTAGAGGGTGAAGGCAGCAAATTTAACTTTACAATAAAAGTACAACTTCAGGCAAATCCCGATAATTTTAAAGCTCAGGTTGCTCAAAACGAAGAAGTAGCTGTAGCTCAGGGCCCGGATATAATAGCTGCCAGACAAAAGTTTAGACTATTATTGGCAGAAGATAATATAGTAAATCAGAAATTGATTTCCAGAATTCTGAAAGAGGCAGGATATAATTCATTCACAGTCTCAAATGGTAACGAAGCAGTAGAAGAAATTAAGACAAGAAAGTACAATCTTGTTTTAATGGACTGCCAAATGCCCGAAAAAGATGGTTATACTGCTACATCTGAAATACGAGAATTAAATATTGAAGGAATATCAGACAAACTTCCGATCATTGCAATTACCGCTCATGCACTTTCAGGTGATAAAGAAAAGTGCTTGACAGCAGGTATGAATGACTATGTAGCGAAGCCGATTTTACCAGACCAGTTAATCT
Source organism: Bacteroidota bacterium (assembly GCA_030706105.1). Taxonomy (GTDB): domain Bacteria; phylum Bacteroidota; class Ignavibacteria; order Ignavibacteriales; family Ignavibacteriaceae; genus JAUZPC01. The sequence continues at coordinate 3,155 of JAUZPC010000301.1, forward strand.
CAAAAATTGATAAATGGCTTAAATTAAATACTAAAAATACACGTCCAAAAATATCGCCAATGATTGAACAACCAAAATTATTTGATACTGACCATCTTGACAAAATGAGTCTTGGGAATAAAGAGTTTAGAGCAGAATTAATTCAAACTTATTTACAAGATTTATCCAAGAGAAAAATAAAACTTGATGATTTTATAAAGGAAAGGCTGTTTGAAAAAGTTGCCAAAGAGGCTCACACATTAAAGGGAGCCAGCTTTTCTGTAGGAGCTACAAAATTAGGTGAATTAGCTTTTGCAATTGAAAAAGCTGCAAAAAATGATGATTTTGCCGAAGTGGTTAATTTCAGGAATCAATTTGTTAAAAACATTGAGCTTACCAGAAATTTTCTTGCCACAATTTCCGACAACTAAAATTTTTAGCAAAAAAAAATGCAGTTCAAATGAACTGCATTTTTTTTAATCTTATATTTTTTGTATTAATAACCCTTTTTGATCACTTTATCCAAATCCGCACTTATCATAACTTTAACAAGGTCCTCAAATTTTGTTTGAGCTTTCCACCCAAGAAGTTTTTCAGCTTTTGTGGGATTTCCTATTAATAACTCTACTTCTGTCGGTCTGTAATAATTAGGGTCAATTTCTATTATTTTGTCCCCGATTTTGAGTTTGGACGAAAACTTATTTTGAGAATAATTTGGAAGTGAATTATAGTCAAGAAGAGAAAAAGCTTTTTCCAGATCAATCCCGGAAACTATTCCATGCTCTTTATCATCTTTTCCTTTCCATTCTAATTCAACTCCTAGTGCAGAAAATGTTTTTTCAACAAATTCTCTTACTGTATGAGTTTCACCTGTGGCTAAAACGAAGTCTTCAGCATTTTCGTATTGCAGAATTTTGTGCATTCCTTCGCAATACTCTGGAGCATAACCCCAATCTCTTTTAGCATCAAGATTACCAAGGGAAAGATTCTGCTGTACCCCTAATAATATCCTGGCAGCGGCTCTCGTAATTTTACGAGTAACAAATGTTTTTCCTCTTCTCGGAGATTCATGGTTAAATAAAATTCCATTACAAGCATGAATATTGTATGCTTCTCTATAGTTAACAATAATCCAATACCCATATAGCTTAGCCACACCATAAGGAGAACGAGGATAAAAAGGAGTTGTCTCCGA
>JAUZPC010000302.1 GCA_030706105.1 Bacteroidota bacterium
AGTCATTTTGAATTGTTTCTGCTTTGTATTGAAATAGATATTCAGTATTTGTATGTTTAAAGTTTATTTTTAACAAGATTTGGTATATTAGTAATGCTTGAACAACAGAGAACGATTTTGAAACCGGTTACGATGTCGGGAATTGGTTTACATACCGGTACCCAATGCAATATGACTTTTAAACCGGCACCAGAAAATTATGGAATTAGATTTGTTAGGACTGATTTAGGCGGATCCCCTGAAATTCCTGCGATAGCAGATAATGTAGTTGACGTTTCCCGTGGTACCACCATTGGCATAGGCGAGGCAAAGGTTCACACAGTTGAACACGTCTTAGCTGCCATTGCTGGCCTTCAAATAGATAATATTATTATTGAACTTTTTGGAATTGAACCTCCCGTAGGTGACGGCAGTGCAATGTCTTACGTACAGGCTTTAATAGGCGCAGGCTTTGAGCAGCAAGAAGCTCCCAAAGATTATTTAATTATTGATGAAACAGTGCAGTTTCACGATGAAGCCCGCCAGGTGGACATCGTTGCACTTCCTTTAGACGGTTTTAGAGCAACTGTAATGGTTGATTATCAGAACCCTGCTTTAGGAAGCCAGCATACAGGCCTTTTTGACCTTGAAAAAGAATTTGTTGATGAGTTTGCCTCTGCACGTACTTTCTGCTTTTTAAGTGAAGTTGAAGCCCTTGCCGACAATGGTCTTATTAAAGGCGGAGATATTGATAACGCAATTGTTATAGTTGACCGTGACGCAACTGAAAAAGAACTTGCAGTAATGCAGAAAAAAGTAGGTACAAAAAGCACAATCACTTTGGGCGAAAACGGTATCCTAAATAATAAAGAACTAAGATTCAAAAACGAACCGGTTCGACACAAATTATTAGATATGCTTGGAGATTTAGCTTTAATAGGCGCACCTCTTAAAGCACAGATATTAGCAGCCCGTCCGGGTCACAAAGCAAATGTTGAATTTGCTAAGCAAATCCGTAAAATGTACCAGCAGAAAAAAATTGTTAAGAAATTTCAATTCGTAAAAAAAGAAGGAGTAGTTTTTGATATCAACGCTATCCAAAGAATACTTCCTCACAGATATCCTTTTTTATTAGTTGACAAAATAATTTCTTTAGAATTAGAAACTAAAGTGGTTGGCGTAAAATCAGTTACAGTTAACGAGCCATTTTTCCAGGGTCATTTCCCGGGAATGCCGATCATGCCCGGCGTGTTAATTCTGGAAGCTTTGGCCCAGACAGGAGGAATTCTGCTGCTTAATTCTTTGCCGAATTTTGAAGAAAAGCTTGTCATGTTTATGCAGATAAACAATGCTAAATTCCGCAAGCCTGTTGTTCCGGGTGATCAACTGTACTTTGAAGTCGAGTTAAAAACAAAGAAAGCTAAGTACTTTACCATGAGCGGGAAAGCTTATGTTGATAACGTTCTGGTTGCAGAAGCTGATTTTATGGCCGGTATTACTGACCGGGCTTAGACTATTACTAACAAATAACTAATTATTATGAACAAAATACATCCTTCAGCTATCGTTAGTCCTAACGCTATTTTGGGTGATAATAATATTATTGGCCCTAATGCAATTATTGAGGAAAATGTTGAAATAGGTAACAATTGCAAAATAGGTCCTTTTGCTGTTATTTATCCGGGTGCAAGGATTAAAAACAATGTTACTATACATCAGTCTGCTTCTGTAGCTAATGTCCCTCAGGACTTAAGCTTTGGCAATGAAGAGTCAATTCTAACTATTGATGATAATACGACGATTAGAGAGTTTGCCACTCTGCACAGAGGCACTAAAGCAACCGGACATACTTATATTGGAAAAAGCTGTTTTATAATGGCCTATTCTCATGTAGCCCATGATGACCATATTGGAGACCACTGCATTCTGGCTAACGCTGTTCAGCTTGCCGGTCATGTCCATCTGGAAGACTGGGTTACAATTGGCGGAGGTACTGTTGTACATCAGTTTTGCAATATCGGGCAGCAGGTTATGATTGGCGGAGGGCATAAAGTTACTCAAGACGTTCCCCCGTTTATATTAGCTGCCGACTGGCCTCTCAGATTCGTTTCTCTAAACATAATCGGTTTGAGAAGACGAGGATTCTCTAACGAAAATATTCAGGCGCTTAAGCAGGTTTATGCTATTCTTTACAACAAGTCTTTAAACCTCACTCAGGCAAAAGAAGAGATCGAAAAAGAGTTCGGGACAAATGAATACGCTAAAACAGCTCTTCAGTTTTTGGCTCAGTCCAAAAGAGGAATAATCGGTTCGTGACCTGGTATTATACAGATACAGGGTTTAATACAGGCGAGTTCAATATGCAATTTGACCTCGCCCTTTCTAAAAATATACTCCCCGGCCAGGCTATTCTAAGATTTTACAGATGGGAGCCTTTTTGTATTTCTCTTGGCTTTAATCAGAGTATTGACTCCATTGATTACAACAAAGCAAAAAAAGAAGGAATTGGCATAGTAAAACGCCCAACCGGCGGGCGGGCTGTCCTGCATGCAGAAGAGCTCACTTATTCTGTGGTCATGCCCTGTCAGGCAGGCTCTTCCCCCAAAATTATTTACAAAGAAATAAATGAAGCCCTTAAGCTTGGCATTGAGTTTTATAATAAAGACTTAACTATGCTGGAGTTTGAAACCGCGCAACCGAATTTCCAGGAAATTTACAAAGAGAAAAAAGGGCTTATCTGCTTTGCTACTCCTGCAAAGAACGAATTGAAATATGCAGGAAAAAAAATTGCCGGCAGCGCCCAAAGAAAAATCGGCAATATCATTCTACAGCATGGATCCATACTTTGCGGGACATACCACAAAAAGATAATTGATTATCTTTCACTTGAAGATAAAGATTATTCTGCTATATTAGACGAGCTAAATAATAAAACAATTGAAATTGAAACTGTAATTAATAAAAAAGTAAATTACGATGAATTAAAAAAAGCACTTGTAAAGGGATTTGAATCCTTTTACAGTATGCAGTTTTTACCTTATCAGATAAAGAATGAATTATGAGCACTGAACAAATAATTAAAAGAATTACAACAAAGTCTTTCTATTTATTCAAAAAAAGAGGCATTAAAATTTCCGCACTCACTGCGTATGATTTTATTACTGCTAAATTGCTTGACGAAGCAGGTGTGGACCTTCTTTTAGTTGGCGACTCTCTGAGTAATGTTTTTCAGGGTAACGAAACGACACTTCCTGTTACCATGGATGAAATGATTTATCATACAAAGGCAGTAACTAAAGGAACTAAAAGAGCAATGGTAGTTGTTGACATGCCTTTTATGTCTTATCAGTTAAGCGTTGATGAGGGTTTTAGAAATGCCGGACGAATAATGAAAGAGACCTCTGCCGGAGGCGTTAAGCTTGAAGGCGGTGAGCGTATTGCCGAAACCGTAAGAAAGATTACGGAAGCCGGCATCCCTGTTATGGGACATATAGGATTGACACCTCAGTCAATTCATCAGTTCGGTTCTTATAGAGAACGGGGCAAGTCAGAAGAAGAGGCAAATGAAATTTTAAAAGATGCAAAAGCTCTTGAAGAGGCCGGCGCATTTTCCATTGTACTGGAGAAAATGCCTGCCGAACTTGCAAAGAAGGTTACTGCGTCTCTGCAAATACCTACAATTGGAATCGGTGCAGGTAACTACTGCGATGGACAGATTTTAGTCACTCCCGACATGCTTGGAATGAATACAGATTTTCATCCCCGCTTTGTAAGATATTATGCTCAAATTGCCGAGACTATTGATAAATCAGTAAAGCAGTATATTAATGACGTAAGAAAGTCCGAGTTCCCGAACGCTGACGAAAGCTACTAACTATTAAACATGATCTTTAATTTGCAATGAACAGAATTTTATTTGTAATTATTAGTGTTTTTATTACATCCTTTTTTATCTACCCGCAGGCAGAAACCGAGTTTTTTTTAGAAAACAGTAAAGTTTATGATATTTGCCCTGACGGGCAGTATCTATGGGTAGCTACTTATGGCAATGGCATATTCAGATATTCATACGAGACTGATACCTGGGCTAATTATTCATCCAAGACCAAATCATTTGATAATGATTTCTTTTATTGTATAGCCGCAAATGAGCAATATATATGGGCCGGCTCCAGCGAGGGCTTATTTACTTATGACAGAAAAAAGAATACATGGTCTAAAAAGAGATTTCCACAGGGAGGCGAATGGGGCCACTGGATCCGTTCCCTTTGTTATGATAAAGTTATCCATGCATTATGGATTTGAAGGTTTAAGTACCGGACCCAACTTGATGTGGAGAAACAG
>JAUZPC010000303.1 GCA_030706105.1 Bacteroidota bacterium
AATGTCCGTTAACCGTTTGCATATGAGAAAGAAAGAAAATAAAGTAAATAAGAAAAAAGACAGTATTCTTAAAGCTGCAGCTGAGTTATTTGCCGGTAAGAGTTATCATGAAGTGATGATGGAGGATGTTGCAAAAATAGCTGGCATGGCAAAGGGAACTGTTTATCTTTATTTTTCTTCAAAGGAAGAATTGTATTACTCCATATTATGCGGTTATATGGATGAACTTATAACAACTCTTAAGGAGGGGATAAACAACTCTCCCGGCACGGTTCTTTCTTTTAAAAGTTATGTAACAATAGTTTTTAATTTCCTTGTTAAAAACAAAGAGTTTCATCTTATTTTTAAAAAAGAAACTCTTACAAATAAGAATGAAAAATGCTCTGAAGTTAAAAAACACACTACTACCTTAAAAAATTTATTAACTCCAATACTAAGGCGGGGGATGGAGGAAAAAATATTTGAGATAGCGGAAATTGAATTTACATCAGAGATATTGATAGGCAGTATTTTTGCCGCTGCCTGGCCTATTCTGTCTTCCGCCGAGAGGTCAATTGAGACTGAGAGCTATCAGCTTTTTTCTATTTTAATAAAAAGTATTTCAAACAGCTGTTCACTTCCGCTGTTAAATAAAAATATCGTACTGGTAAGAGGGGAGCAGCAGGCAAATTTATCTTCCGGTAAATTTGAAGAAGCCGGCGCTAATTTATTAATAATCCCTTCAATTAGCATAAAAGCAATAAACCTTGATAAACTAAAGAAACTGTTAAACAGCAAAGTGAGTTATGATTTGATTGTTTTTAGCAGTGCAAATGCAGTGAAAATATTTTTTAAGTTTATAAAAGAGAAGAACCTTAGCATAAACGGAGAGACAAGAATAGCAGTAACCGGAAAAAAAACTGCTGAAGAGTTAACTAAATGTGGTTATACAGCAGACTATATGCCTGATACATATTGCGCAGCCGGACTGCTTGATGTATTAAAGAAACAAAATTTGGAAGGTAAATACGTTCTTGTTCCTAAATCAGCCATAGGAAGGGAGGAGCTGATTAACGGGATGAAAGAGTTAGGCGCTCACGTGTTCCCTGTGGATGTATATGACACTGTACTCCCAGATCAACATTGCATTGACGAATGTAAAAACAAATTAAATAAATTTAAAGCAGATATATTTGTATTCACCTCACCTTCAACTTTTAACAATTATATTAAAATGTTAAATATTAAGGAAGCAAATAAATACTTCAAGAATAATAAAATCGCAGTTATCGGCAATACAACGCAAGAAGCGCTTCTGAGTGCCGGTATTACACCGGATTTGGTGCCGGATGAATTTACTATAGAGGGAATAGTAAATAAAATAAAAGAATATTATAACGGAGAAAAAATTGAGCAAAATTAAAAACGATCTTTTTTTAAGAGCCTGTAAAAAGCAGGATACTGAAAGAACTCCTATCTGGGTAATGAGACAGGCAGGACGTTATCTGCCCGAGTATAGAAAAATAAGGGAAAAGGCTGATTTTTTAACAATGTGCAAAACCCCTGAACTTGCAGCCGAAGTAACTATTCAGCCTGTTGATATTATAGGTGTTGATGCTGCCATTATTTTCTCTGATATTCTGGTTATACCCGAAGCTATGGGTATGTTTCTGGAAATGAACGAAGGTAAAGGCCCTGTATTTCCTGATCCGTTCAGAACTGAAAGCGATCTTAAAAAGCTGAAATCAATCGATCCGTTTAAAGAGTTAAAATTTGTTATGGATGCTGTCTCTCTTGCAAAAAGAGAATTAAAAGGCAGAGTACCCCTAATCGGTTTTTGCGGCTCACCGTTTACGCTGATGACTTATATGGTTGAAGGGAAGGGCTCAAAAAATTATACCTATCTGAAATCTTTGTTATACAATAAACCACTGCTTGCCCATAAACTGCTGGATAAATTAGCCGATGCCTGCACGGCTTACCTTTCAGCTAAAATTGAAGCGGGCGCGGATGCGGTGCAGATATTTGATACCTGGGGAGGTATTCTTTCACCTGCTGACTATCTTGAATTTTCTCTGCCGTATATAGAAAAAATTGTAAACGGCATTACTAAGAAAAATGCTGAACCCGTAATTGTTTTTGGTAAAGGAGTTCACTATAAATTAAAAAAACTTGCAAAATGCGGTGCCGATGTTTTAGGGCTTGACTGGACTATGAACATTGGTGCGGTCAGACGTAAGATTGGCGGCAGAACAGCCCTGCAGGGTAACCTGGACCCAACTGTTTTATATGCCAATGAGGATAAAATAAAGGAAGAAGCAAAAAAAGTTTTGGAGTCTTATGGTCCGGGCCCGGGACACATTTTTAATCTCGGGCATGGAATTTTGCCAGACGTTGATCCGACAAAGTTAAAGGTTTTAGTAGATTATGTTAAAAGTGAAAGTGGAAAATATCATAAAGAAAAAATGTAAAAGGATTTGTTATGTTTGAGTTTGATTTAGAAAAATTTAAAAAATACGATAAACCCGGTCCCCGCTATACAAGCTATCCGACTGCCCCGCAGTTTAATGAAAGTTTTACTGCAAATGATTTTCTTGATGAGGTAATAAGGACAAATTACGGAAAAGATCTGCCAGATCTCTCCTTATATTATCATTTGCCATACTGTGATACTCTCTGCTATTTCTGCGGTTGTAATATGATTATCACCAGAAACAGAGGCAGAGTTCAGGAATATATTAAATATCTTAAAAAAGAGATTGATTTGACCAGGGCATACATATTAAAAGACAGACAGGCATCTCAGCTTCATTGGGGCGGCGGAACTCCTACACATCTTAACCCTGATGAAATTGCAGACCTGACTTCTTTTATACAAAAGTCTTTTAATATAAGAGAAGATTCAGAGAATAGCTGCGAAATAGATCCGCGAGGCTTGACAAAAGAACACCTTGAAGCATTAAGGAATAACGGCTTTAACAGAATAAGCATGGGCGTGCAGGACTTTAATGAAAAAGTCCAGAACGCAGTAAATCGTATCCAGCCAGAGAGCATTACCCGCCAGACTATTGAATGGGTAAGGGAATTGAAATTTCATAGTTTTAATCTTGATCTGATGTACGGGCTGCCGTTCCAGACGGTAGATACATTTTCTGTAACTCTGGATAAAGTCCTGGAACTTTCACCCGACAGAATTGCAGTATTTAACTATGCTTATGTCCCGTGGGTTAAAAGGCATATGGCGCTTATACATGAAGAAGACCTGCCCTCCCCTGACATTAAGTTAAACATACTTAAAATGACAATTGAGAAACTTACGTCGGCAGGGTATGTATTTATCGGTATGGACCATTTTGCAAAGCCGGATGATGAACTGGCTGTTGCTTACAGAGAAAAGAAGTTATACCGTAATTTTCAGGGTTACAGTACGCACGCAGGTTCAGACTTATATGCAATGGGCATAACGGCCATCAGCCAAATAGGGAGGATATATTCACAGAACTACAAGACTGAAAAAGAGTATTGCCAGGCATTGGATAGTGAAAAAATCCCGATTGCCAAAGGGTACCGGATGAATGATGACGATGTTTTGAGAAAATACGTTATTATGCGGCTTATGTGCGACTTTGAACTTGACATGTCTGCCATTGAAAATAAGTTCAGTATAAAATTTACGGATTATTTCGGCTGGGGGTTAAACAACCTTAAGCAGTTTGAAGCCGATAATCTTGTTGAGGTAACAAGCAATAAGATAATAGTTAAAGATATGGGTAAGCTGTTAATTCGTAACATAGCCATGAATTTTGACGGCTACATCGAACGTAAAGAAGACACGACAAAATATTCAAAAACATTGTAAGGTTTATATTAAACATACGCCTGTCAGTCTGAACGAGCCTGCGAGTGAAGAATCTGTTTATTCTTTATGATGTCGGTTTAGTATAGAATAATTGCACAATATTCTGGCTGATGATATTGTGCTTAGGTTATGATATTATATTAATATGTAAGGAGACAAGGCGAATACCTGGCTGAACTATGTGCTACATGGTTATCATAATATGAGACATGATGAGATCAATGCCGCCCCTACAGGGTTTCGATTCTTGCTTTTCCAACTTCTCAATTAACATATCACCCGCGCCATGGTTAAAGACATTTGTAGAATTATTTGGGATAGTCCGGATTATGTCACCCCTGCGGGGTTTTCGCCCGCCATTAGATTTTTCTTTTCTACAATCGTGTCATCCCCTCCGGGGATTTGACCGCAGACTTGATATTTCAATGTCACAATCGTATTTCCGGGGATTTGGGAATCATTGAATTTATGATTTGTCCTCCAAA
>JAUZPC010000304.1 GCA_030706105.1 Bacteroidota bacterium
ATAACTATCATCGCTCAATGTAGCAGCTAAACCATTCTGGTCATTCATAAAAATAAAATGTGGTGCCAATGGATAATATTCAAAAACTATCGCATTACTCATCTGCATACCGGCAGCTTCATTTGCCAGCCAGTTAAGTGTTATACCGCCATTATAAGTAATATTTGAGCCAGTCAAATTCCAATATCTTCTAATACTACTGTTACTTCCTACTATCTGAGCCTGACCGGTTACTCTTGTAACCAATATAGATGTTCCGGAAATTGCAGCATCGGTGACTAGACCTAAATAATCCCCTGCGTCCGGATTATCAAAAGCATATTGTCTTAAATTGCCGACTAAATAATGATTTGAAGTCTCGCCAGCAACTTTATCACTTCCGGAAACTGAAACTCCATAAAGAGATGTTGTGTATAGATTGCCATTTTCAAATGTTAGCGTACCAATTATTGCGATATCTCTATTTAAAGTAACGCCATATCCATTATTTATTGTAATATTTGCAGGACTGGTAAGAACTTTATCAACTCCTTTAGATACAACTTCCGGCCCGGTTGTCTGAGCAGCCGTACCTGCATATATTAATGTACAATTAGTTGCATAAGAAATATTGCCTGAAATAGTAGCTGTTCCGCCGAGAGTCAAAGAACCAATACTTCTAACGAGAAGAGTTATACCCAGCGTCTTTGTACCGGATCCTTCAAAAAATACTTTATTATATGAATAAACATTACTAATTGTCTGGTTCCCGAGTGCCGAGAAATGGACTTCGCCAGTTCTGGTCATTATATTATTAATGCTACTGTAAGTAGCAAATGGAGCAGCTCCTGTTAAATATAATTTACCATTGGCATTTATAGTGAAATTTGCTACTGATTCGCCGCCTGCACTCGGTTTAAAATTGACAGCCGGAACATTTAGAGTCCCATTTATAACAATTGATATAGGGCCCGGGTTTGTTGTATTATCAGAGAATACATCTATGTATTTAGCAACATTAACAATACCTGCTGCGTTTATAGTTAAACTACCGGTACCACCCGAAGCAGTGCCTAAATTATCTATGGAGATATAACCGGAAGGAATATCTAACGTATTATTAACAAGTACATTAAATGTTCCACCATTTTTAAACGAATTTAGTGCATTAGAAGTTGTTCTCAAAACGACATTCATACTCAGGGTTAAGTTTGTAGTATCAGAAGCAATTGTACTCTTTTTAAATGCAAATACGTCAAAAGTACCGCCGCCTGAAATTGATTGGTCGGTTCCATCGAAATTAAATGTTAAACGGTCTAATTGCCCGCCTAATCCAATTGTCCCATTACAAGTAATATCACCGGTGATATTAACTGTGGCATTTGTTGTTAACCCTCCAAAGCCTCTTGATAATGAAGCACCGGCATCAACAGTAATAGAATTAACAGTTACTGAGGATACATCAATTACGCAGTCATATCCGGATGGGATATAAATATTATTACCAGAAGAGGGGGGGGTATCCCAGTTAGCGGCATCTGACCAGCTGTTTCCGTCACCGCCACCAGTAAATGTTGAAACTGTTTGAGCGTTTACGCTTAACACGCCCAGACATACGAATATTATAAGTAGTATTAACTTCTTCATAATCCCTTCATGAATTTATTTATATTGGTTGTTGTTTTTCAAAAAAAAAGTAATCGCACACCTGATTTTCTTATAAATATATAAATATTCAGAAAAACCTGATTTTACTATTATAACTTACATTAATTTTTTTTATTATCCAAATAATTTACATATATCTATGTTTACTCAAAGTTATAAATAACTCCATAAAAATATATAATTATGAGTAGCAATCCAGGCGGGAACATCTAGAAGAAATGGGGAAAATATAAAGCACCTATAACAGCTGCCTGCTCTTGCAGCTTCTGTTTTATTGCTATAAATAGCAAAAAAGGCCGCTTCAAATCTCTTCGAAGCGACCTTTTTATGAGGGAATACCTTATCTAACTATTTAACCAAGACCATCTTTTTAACAATCTTTGAATCGCCTGCAGTCATTACATAAACATAATTTCCGCTTGAAAGATTGCTTGCGTTAAATGTCTGTTCGTAAGATCCTTCTTTCATTGTTCCGTTTACAACTGTAGCAACTTTTTGTCCCAGCATATTGTAAACTGCTATGTTAACAAAGGATTCTTTAGGTACTGAGAATTTAATTGTTGTGCTTGGGTTAAACGGATTAGGATAATTCTGATCCATTTCAAATGTAGAAGGTAAATTATTTACAGTAACTTCTGTTGTTTTGCTATATTCAAATTTACCATCGGTATCAATTTGTTTTAATCTGTAAACATATTGACCATAAACTGCTTTACTGTCAACGAAACTATAATTCTTAGGTGAATTTGAGTTTCCATTTCCATTAACAAAACCTAATTTAGAGAACTCTCCAACTTTTTTATCTGCACTTACCAAAGCTCTTTCAACGTCAAAACCATGGTTGCTTACTTCGGAGGCTGTCTCCCAATTAAGGGTAACACCTTTTTTGTCAGCTTTTGCAACGAATGAAGAAAGTTCTACAGGTAAAGGACTGTTTTTATCACCAACTGTGTAGGTAACACTACTTGAATTAACTACTGATGCAGGCAAAGTTGATGATAAGCTATAACTATCACCGCTCAATGTAGCAGCTAAACCATTCTGGTCATTCATAAAAATAAAATGTGGTGCCAATGGATAATATTCAAAAACTATCGCATTACCCATCTGCATACCGGCAGCTTCATTTGCCAGCCAGTTAAGCGTTAAATTGCCATTATAAGTAATGTTTGAGCCAGTTAAATCCCAATATCTTTTAATACCGCTATTGCCGCCTACTACCTGAGCCTGGCCGGTAACTCTGGTAACCATTACAGATGTTCCGGAAATTGCACCATCGGTAACCAAACCTAAATAATTTCCTGCAGCAGGATTTAAGCCAGCATTCTGCCTCAAGTTGCCAATTAAATAGTGATTTGAGGTTTCGCCAACAACTTTGTCTATTCCGGTTACAGTAATACCATAAAGAGATGTTGTGTAAAGATTGCCATTCTGGAATGTTAAAGTATTACCCAATGCTATATCTCTGTTTAAAGTAACACCATACCCATTATTTATAATAATATTTGCAGGGCTTGTAGCAAGGAATTTGCCAATGGCTACAGATATTACCTCTGGCCCTGTTGTTTGGGCTGCAGTACCGGCGTATATTAAAGTAGAATTATTTCCATAAGAAATATCGCCTGAAACTGTCGCAGTTCCGCCAAGAGTCAAAGAGCCGCCAGCCAATACCAAGACAGCAATTGGTATCGTTTTTACTCCAGATCCTTCAAGGAAAAGATTCGAATATAGGTAAACATTGGAAATAGTTTGCGCAGCACCTGAGAAATGTACATTGCCTGAAAATGTCATGTCAGTATTTGAAGACCCATAAACGCCAAATGGAGTTGTGCCTGTCAAATAGAGGTTTCCACCACTTTGAAGGTTGAAGCTTCCTGTCGAGCCCGCACCGGCACTGTTTGATGACCTAATTTCTTGTACATTAAGAACGCCGGTATTTGATACAATATAACTTACTGCTCCTGGATTAGTTGTGTTATCACAAAAAACCTCAATGTAAGAAGTATTAACAGTCCCATTTATTGTAAATACACCAGAGCCACCCTGATCTGCACCAACTTGGTCTAAGGAAATATAACCATTAGGGACATTTAAAGTTTTTCCGGATGCTAAGTTAACATCCAGGGTTACACCATTCCATGCCCATAAGGCATCATTAGAAGCTGATAAAGTAACAGACATATTAATATTTAAGGTATGAGATCCTCCGGGCAAATCACTTTGCAATGAATTTGCATAAAATGTTCCGGTTCCTGAAATCGTTTGGCTTGTACCTTCAAGATAAAAATCAGTTAAATCTCCTGCGGATCCGTAGGAACCATCGCACTGGATATCGCCAGTAATATTGATAACTGAATTGGTAGTTGATCTTAAAACAGCACCGCTTTGAATAGTAATTGAAGCTAATTGAATACCACTAATATCAGTATCAATATAACAAGTTCTTCCTGCCTGTATTATTATAATGTCTCCATCAACTGGAACACCTGCAGGGCTCCAATTCGCAGCGGTATTCCAACTTTTACTTTTTGAATCAATGTAAGTTTTAGTTGCAGCATAAGTTTCCAAAAATGTAAAACTTACAATAAAGAACACTAATAGTAAAACTATCTTCTTCATAATTCCCTCATGAATTTATTTTATTTTGTTGTTGTTTCTCAAAAA
>JAUZPC010000305.1 GCA_030706105.1 Bacteroidota bacterium
AAATTTGCCAGCAATGGGAAGCCCTCACTTCGCTACGCTCCGTTCGTGCTTCCCATTGCAATTTCATTTACACAAAATACTTTACACTCCCCATGGCCCCCCCAAAAAAATAGATTTAGCTGCCGGCTAAAAATTATTAGCATTTATTTTAACCGCCGGTTTTAATATTTTTACTTTTTATAAATAAATATTTTGAGCGATGATTAAAGCAATTTTATTTGATTTGGATGGTGTTATTGTCGATTCCCTTTATTTCCATTACCTGGCCTGGGAAAATATGTTTAACAAACTTGGCGGCAGTGTTTCTCTTAATACTGTTTTGTTGCACGAAGGCAGAAATTCCTTTGAAATTTTGCCTATCCTGATGGAAGAATCTAAAATTTTCATCCCTGAAGAAGACAGGGAGAAATTAATTAACGAAAAACGCGAATATTACAGGTCTATTGCAAAGCTAACTTATTACCCCGAAGCTTTTGAAACTATAAAAGAACTAAAAAACAGAGGCTTTAAATTAGCCCTTGTTACTGCCTGCGCCCGTAAAAATATGGAGCTTTCGGTTGATAAAGAAAATCAGAAGTTATTTGACGTTATTATCAGCGGACAAGACGTTGCAAAAGCAAAACCTAACCCGGATCCTTATTTAACCGCTCAGCAGAAACTCGGTTTGGAAATAAATGAGTGTGTAGTTATTGAAAATGCCCCTTTGGGCGTTCAGGCTGCCAAAGCGGCAAATATGATTTGTATTGGAATAGAGTCCACATTGGGTAGGGAATACCTGCAAAAAGCTGATTTTGTTGTTAATGAAATTAAGGAACTGACCGGCTTCTTTCCCGTACTAAAAAGATAAACGATATTACTTTTACTAAGCCCTCATTTGTGAGGGCTTCTTTATTTCCGATTGGGAACTTCATCAAACTTTGCAAGTACCTTTGTAGTTTAAAACAGGTCACCTTTTATTGTTAATTGCGCTGTTTTGCCCCTTATTTTCAACTTGCTAATTAAACAATACACTGATTATATTTAATATTCTATTTTTATTAAAATCGGAAACTAAATTGGCTAAAGAAAAGATTTTAGTTACTGCTGCGTTACCTTATGCAAATGGCCCAATTCATCTTGGTCACCTTAGCGGAGCTTACCTTCCGGCAGATATTTATGTCAGGTACAATAGATTAAAAAATAACGATATTATGTTTGTTTGCGGATCCGATGAACATGGCGTCCCTATCACTATTTCGGCTGACAAAGAAGGTGTTAAACCTAATGTTATTATTGACAGGTTTCACACCCTTAACAAACAGGCTTTTGAAGATTTTGGGATGAGTTTTGATATTTATTCCAGAACCAGCATCCCTATACACCACGAAACTGCTAAAGAGTTCTTTAAGGAATTCTATAATAAAGGTATCTTGAATGAAAAGAAAACCATGCAGTTTTATGATGAAAAAGCCAATATGTTTCTGCCTGACCGTTATGTTGAAGGTACCTGCCCTAACTGCGGTAATGAAAAGGCAAGAAGCGATGAGTGTGAAAACTGCGGGGCTTTATATGAGCCTTCTGAATTAAAGAATCCAATAAGTACAATTTCCGGTAATTCTCCCATCCTTAAAGAAACTGCACACTGGTTCTTCCCTCTGGGTAAATACCAGCAGCGTTTGGAAAATTATATTAAAGAGATGAATGAGAAGTACGGCTGGAAAGACAACGTCCTGCAATATTGCAGAGGATGGTTTAAAGACGGCCTGCAAGACAGAGCCGTTACACGCGACCTTGACTGGGGCGTAGCTGTTCCTTTGAATGACTCAAACGGTAAAGTTTTATATGTTTGGTTTGAAGCTGTCCTTGGTTATATCTCCGCTTCTAAAGAATTATCTAAACTTCGCGGAAATGAAGACCTCTGGAAAGAATACTGGCTGAATAAAGACACAAAATACATCGCCTTTATCGGAAAAGATAATGTGGTTTTCCATTGTATCGTTTTTCCGGCAATGCTTATGGCGTGGAATGACAGTGAAAAGACACAGTATGTGCTTCCACAAAATGTCCCCGCTAATGAATTCCTTAATTTTGAAGGAAGAAAATTTTCTAAAAGCAGAAACTGGGGAATGAATGTTCACGATTTTCTCAGCCGGTTCCCTGCAGATTCTCTGCGCTACACTTTGGCAGCTAATCTCCCTGAAACACGGGATACTGATTTCCAGTGGAAAGAATTTCAGGCTCGCAACAATAGTGAACTTGCTGACATATTAGGTAATTTTGTTAACCGTACCGTTACTTTCCTTCATAAACATTTTGAAGGTAAAGTTCCGGAAAAAGGCAGCCTTGATACAATTGATTTAGAAATGCTGGAATTAATTAAAGAATTCCCTCCTAAGGTTGGCAAACTTTTTGAAAATTACAAAATTAAAGACGGCGTTAATGAAATTATGAACCTGGCACGTGCAGGCAATAAATATTTTAACGATTCCGCTCCCTGGACTTCCATTAAATCGGATAAGGCAAGATGCGGCTCTACTTTATATGTATGCCTTCAGGCAATCTATACTTTGGCTGAATTGTTTAATCCCGTTATTCCTTTCGCCTCCGGTAAAATCTTTGAGTTACTAAATACTGCCGGTACCGATTGGGATAGCTGCGGAAACGAAAACCTCCCTTCAGGTCATCAGTTAAATAAGCCTTCAATTTTATTCACTAAAATTGAAGATGAAACTATTCAAAAAGCAATTGATGACGCAAATGCTACTTCAGTGCCAAAAGCTGAACCTAGAAAAGAAGATGAACTGATTACAATTGATGATTTTCTTAAGGTACAGCTTAGAACGGCAGAAGTAATTTCAGCCGAGAATGTCCCTAAAAGTGATAAATTATTAAAAATTAAAGTAAAATTAGATAATGAAGAACGCCAGGTTATGGCGGGAATTGCAAAAAGTTATAAACCCGAAGATTTAATTGGGAAAAAGGTTGTAGTAGTTGCAAACCTTAAACCTGCAAAGCTTATGGGTCAAGAATCCAAAGGTATGATTTTAGCAGTCGAACAAGCAGATGGTTCACTGCAAGTGTTGACTGTAAATAATTCAGTAAAAAATGGCACGCGTGCAAAATAATAAAGGTAGTAATATGAAAAAATTTGTCCTTTTAGTGTTTGTTATAATGTCACTTAATGTATTTGCTCAGGCTCCGTTAAACAAATATAGCAATGCATTAGCACTGCGTATGCAGGGCGACAAGTCCGGTAATTATCTTGTTTGGGTTTCTTTTAAAGATAAAGGAGCAGATTTCTCTAAATATTTGAGCGCTCCTCAAACTGTTTTAAGCTCAAAATCTATTGAAAGACGCCTAAAATATAAACTCCCGGCTTTGGATAACAGCGATATGCCGGTAAATGAGTCATATATTAAAGAAGTAAGCCTTCTGGGCGGCACCGTTAAACAAAAATCCCGCTGGTTTAATGCTATAAGTTTATATGCTTCAAAAGCGCTTATTGAAAAAATTGCGGTTCTTCCTTTTGTAGATAAAATTGACGTTGTTGCATCTTACGCTGCAAACATGAAAACAGAAACCATGCACAGTATCTCTAAACAAAACGGTACAAATACTCCAACCAATACGGATGTTATTGATTACGGTTATTCTTTAACTCAGCTTCAACAGTTAAACGTACCCGCAGTACATAATCTGGGCTACCATGGCGAAGGTATCACCATTGCAGTATTGGATGCCGGTTTCAGCTTATTGAGCCACGAAGCTTTTCAAAATATGCATATAATTGCAAAGTGGGATTTTGTTAACCACGACCCGGGTGTTGGAGACAGTACCGATATGGGTGAAGGCTCCCACGGAACTCAGACCCTTTCTACAATAGGCGGCTTTAAAAGCGGCAAACAGGTTGGACCCGCTTATGCAGCTTCTTTTATCTTAGCTAAAACCGAGAATACAGATTCTGAAACCCCGATAGAAGAAGACAATTGGATTGCAGGTATTGAATGGGCTGACAGTATTGGCGTGGATGTAAGTTCTACTTCCTTAGGTTACATAACTTTTGATTCACCATACACTAGCCATACCTGGCAGGATATGAACGGCAATACATGCCGTATTACCATAGCTGCCGATCTTGCTG
Source organism: Bacteroidota bacterium (assembly GCA_030706105.1). Taxonomy (GTDB): domain Bacteria; phylum Bacteroidota; class Ignavibacteria; order Ignavibacteriales; family Ignavibacteriaceae; genus JAUZPC01. The sequence continues at coordinate 4,121 of JAUZPC010000305.1, forward strand.
TTAAAAAAGGTATTGTTGTTGTTAACTCCGCCGGAAACGAGGGAAATAATTCAAGCCATAATACTTTAGGCGCTCCTGCAGACGGCGACAGTGTAATTACAGCCGGTGCTGTTACAAGTTCCGGTACCAGGTCTGACTTTAGCAGCGTGGGCCCAACTGCTGATGGACGTACAAAGCCTGACATTATGGC
>JAUZPC010000306.1 GCA_030706105.1 Bacteroidota bacterium
CTTACCTGTCGGCAGAAGATCTCAGGACGGTTTTGTCGGTACTAAGAGATTCCTGTTAAATGAATCAACAAAAAATGGCGGACTTGGTTTAACTGTAAAACCTGGTGATAAGATACGAGTATCAGTATGGATGAAAGGTGCTAATTTAGTTCCTGATTCCGCTGCTGCTGCTCCTGTTACCTGGGCAGTCGGTTATACTTATGGATTCTTTAAGGGTAATGGCCATAATGACGGTTTCAATAACGTAGATGGTTATCCTAAAGATATGCAATTTGTTTTACCAAATGCCACTTCGTTTGACTGGAAACAATTTTATCTCGATATAGATGTCCCTAATACTCCGGATGCTAAAGCATTGGAAATTAGGTTACACGTTTATTCAAGATTCGTTGGTACAATTTACTTTGATGATTTGACTGTTGAGAAACTGGATATGCCTTCTATGAATACCATAGGAAGCTTTGAGAGTGATCTACCGTCATATTGGCATAAAGGACCCGATGTTGGTAATGCAACATTAACTTTTGCCGATGATCAGGCTCATTCTATGAGCAGATCTCTCAAAATGGTAAAAACAGCTACTACCGATATGGCTTACTGGGAGTCTGACAATATGTGCGATTACTGGTCGCCTACTTTCAGTAAAAACGTCGATATTAAACTTGGTGCTTTTGTTAAAACTCTTAACGTAAATACTAACCCTGCTAATGATGATGCAAGATGGTATTTGTTATATTCTTTCTATGATACTAATAATGTTAAAATCGGTGATTTCAAATTACCGCTTCCTCAAACCACTGCTTCAACTTCCGGCTGGGTAGCTGATACCAATGCTCTTGGTTCGGTTGTACTTCCTAAGGATGCTTATACAGCAATATTCAAAGTTATTGGCGGCAAGAATGCCACAGGTACTGTATGGGTTGATGACTTCATGTTCATTGGCCGTGCAGGTGCTTGGGCAGGTCAGGATTGGAATACCGGAGTTGACATGCCTACCGGATGGATCTACTGGCTCCCTCCTGTTGGCGGCAATGATGGTGTTCTTGATGCAGGTTTTGAAAACACAAGAATAACTAAAGAAACTTCTCACTCAGGTTCTTATTCTCTTAAATTCGACTTACCTGTCGGCAGAAGATCTCAGGACGGTTTTGTCGGTACCAAGAGATATTTGTTAAACGAACCTTCAGTATTTGGCAAAGATGCAAATAATGGTGATATTGCAAATATGATGGTTAACCCGGGTGATATTATCAGAGTATCAGTTTGGGCAAAAGGCGCTAACTTAATTCCAGACTCCGCTGCTGCTGCTCCTGTTACCTGGGCAGTCGGTTATACTTATGGATTCTTTAAGGGCAATGGCCATAATGACGGTTTCAATAACGTTGACGGTTATCCTAAAGATATGCAATTTGTTTTACCAAATGCCACTTCGTTTGACTGGAAACAATTCTCTTTAGACATTCCGGTTCCAAACACACCGGATGCTAAAGCATTGGAAATTAGATTACACGTTTATTCAAGATTTGTAGGTACAATTTATTTTGATGATTTAACTGTCGAAAAAATTGCAGCTACCAGTGTAAACGGAAAGCAAATTCCAAGAACTTATGATCTGTCCCAGAATTATCCTAATCCGTTTAATCCTACTACAACCATAAATTATTCACTTCCTAAATCAGGGAATATTTCTCTGATAGTATATGATGTATTAGGCAGAAAAGTTAGAACAATTCTAAATGGATTCCAAAATGCAGGTAATTTCCAGGCAGTTTGGGATGGTAAAGATGAATCCGGCAGAATAGTAAGTACTGGTATTTATTTCTATTCTCTAAGAGCTAATGATTTTTCATTAGTTAAAAAAATGATGATGTTAAAATAATATCACCTAATAATTAATTTCCTTTAAAACCGGATGTGCAAAAAGTACATCCGGTTAATTAAATAAATAGGTATGCCTATGAAGATTTACATACGGATATTTAGCATAATAATAATATTACTTTCATCTTATTCACTTTTTGCCGGAACTACCGGTAAGATTTCCGGTAAAGTATATGATTCCAAGACACACGAATCATTGCCTGGAATAAATATAATAGTAGTTGGTACACCTTATGGTGCGGCATCGGATGTTGAGGGTAATTATTTTATTTTAAATTTGCCTCCGGGTAAATATGAACTAAAAGTCACCGGTATAGGCTATCAAACAGTTTCAATTAAAGATGTACGTGTTTCCGTTGACCAAACCACAAAAATTGATTTTGAGCTTTCACCTGTTTCTATTCAATTATCTGAAATAGTTGTTCAAAGCTCAAGACCAATCGTACAAAAAGATTTAACCTCCACTGAAGTTAAACTTTCCGGAGATGAGATATCCACCTTGCCTGTTGAGGATGTATCTTCTTTAATCAATTTACAAGCCGGCGTTGTAGATGGGCATTTTAGAGGCGGCAGAAGCTCAGAGGTTAAATACCTTGTTGACGGTGTGTCTGTTAATGATGTCTATTCAGGCGATTTTTCAATGCAGGCAGAAGTAAATAATATCCAGGAACTGCAAGTTATAAGCGGAACTTTTAATGCGGAATATGGAGAAGCACTTTCCGGAATTGTTAATCAAATTACTAAAATAGCCGGAGATCATTACTCGGGCGATTTAACTTTTTACACCGGAGATTATATTTCTACTCATAAGAGTCTTTTCCCTAATATCAATCACATTTCTCCAAAAGACAACTATAATATACAGGGAAGTATTAGCGGACCGATACCCTATACAAAAAGTTTTGTAAAATTTTATATTTCAGGAAAATATCTGGATGACGAAGGATATCTTTATGGAAAAAGAATGTTCAATCCAAAAGACTCCTCTAATTTTTCTGCAAACGATAAGAGTCAATGGTACATAGGAGCTACCGGAGATAATAAATACGTTCCAATGAACTATTCCAAAAGATATACTTTGCAGGCAAAAATGCAATTTGCCATTGGTAATGCAAAGGGACTAACAATTTCCGGTATGTTACAAAATAGAGACTACAGGGACTATAACCAGATGTATTATCTAAACCCGGATGGAGATTATAAGAAATTTCAGAAAGGATATTTGTTCACCGGAGCTTACAACCAAACCTTTGGTAAATCTTCTTTCTTAGATATTAGTACTTCATGGTTCCAAACAGATTATAAACAATATGTATATGCGGACCCATTAGACAGCCGTTATGTTAACCCCGAACGTCAAAGAGATGTAAGCGGGAATGCCTTCTATACCGGCGGAACAGAAAATTGGCACTTTTATCATAAGACCAAAACTGTAACCGCTAAAGTAGATTTTACAAGCCAATTGAATATTTCTAATGAAGTAAAAGTCGGAGGTGAGTTTGATCAGCATAAATTAGATTATACTGACTATCAAATTCATATAGATGCGGGCAGCGGTTATGTACCTAAATTGCCGGAACCCGGTAGTTTTGATTATAATACTTATTTAAATAAACCTTATCAATTAGCTTTTTATTTACAAGATAAGTTTGAACTTGATTACCTTATCATTAATGCGGGAGTAAGATTTGATTTATTTCAGCCTGATGGAAGCTACTTAAATGATCCCAATAATATTGCTGTTCTGGATACACTCAGGCCCCCATTCCCTTCAGAATACTTTACAAAGGCAAAAATCAAATATCAATTTTCTCCGCGTTTAGGAATTTCTTATCCAATGTCTGACAAAGGCGCCGTACATATTTCATATGGTCATTTTTTCCAAATCCCGCCCTTTGAATACTTATACAGAAATCCAAATTTCAGAGTCCCTTTAACAGGCGTTTATCCTGACCTTATCGGGAACATAATAGGAAATGCAGATCTCCAACCGCAAAGGACTACTATCTATGAAGTCGGTTTACAGCAGCAGCTTACTGAGTACATTGGGGCCACAATTACCGCCTATTATAAGGATATTCGTAACCTGCTGGGAACTGAAATATACATAAAAAATGAATTTAAGAAATTTGCAAAACTTGTTAACAGGGATTATGGAGCAGTAAGCGGTTTAACCATTACTTTAGACAAGCGATTTTCAGATGGTTTTTCCGCAAGTTTAGATTATACATATCAGGTTGCAAAAGGCAATGCATCTGATCCAAATGATGCCTATAATAAATCACAGGCAAATCCGCCAATTGCGGTTAATAAAGTTCTTGTTCCTCTGGATTGGGACAGAAGGCACTCTTTAAATTTTACGCTAACAGCGGGAATTCAAAATAATTTTATGGCTAGTCTTATCGGCCGGTTGGGATCCGGTTTACC
>JAUZPC010000307.1 GCA_030706105.1 Bacteroidota bacterium
AAAGAGGGTGCCGGATTAAGATATTGAATTGTTTTATCCCCCCTTCGTAAGGGGGTTAGGGGGATAAGGAAAAACAAGAAGCTTAAAAGACTATAATCACAAAAAAAATCTTGTTCATTGCTGTTGTGGACACGGAACTCAAACTCTGATCCTCCTAACCCTCTTTTTAAGGGGGTTAGGGGGATGGTGTTATCTACTTAAACAAACACATCTTCCTTACTTCGCTGTACTTACCCGAGATAAGTTTATAAAAATAGATTCCGCTTGATAAATTCCCTGCATTGAACTTAATGGAGTAGGCACCTGCCGGCTGATACTCATTTACTAACGTCTCAACTTCTCTGCCGAGCATATCGTATATTATTAGGGTAACGTTATTATTCTCTTTAATCTTATAACTGATAATTGTACTTGGATTAAAAGGATTGGGATAATTCTGACTTAAGCCTGTCAGCCCGGGTACCAAAGAATTTTCTTTAACTGAAGTTGCGTTATTTATGTTTATATGATAATCCTGTCCGTTGTTATTATCCCAGGTGTTGTTGTTATAATGTATTACAAAGCTAATTTTGGTTACAGACTGTCTTAGGTTGTTAAAAGGTCCTACTTTAATTGTAAGTGTGTTAGCTGTATCAGGCCCATTCATGGGGGACTGAACTGCTGCAGCTCCTGAAAAGATTGTAGTGCCTGTAGGCCAATAAACGCTGTCAGGTAACGTCCAGGCGCTTCCGGTATTATTTATTCCCCAATGAAGCAGCGCTCCCTGCGTTACTCCTCCAACTTTAATTGTAATAGTATCATTCTTAGCAGGGGATGGCGGCGTCCAGCTTACCCCATTTAGTGGATTGGGTGTACTTGAGTTTGAACCAATCCAGCAGTGTTTAATAGGGGAATTTGCAATATTGTTTAAACTGTCTATTGCTTCAATATAATAATCAACTAATGTATCTTTTAGACCAGTTAAAATAGCTGAGTATTCCTTTGCTTTGAATAATGGCTGCGGATCTGTTGTGGAAGGCTTGTTCTCACCCAGTAGAGTTAATTCCTGCCAGCTAGTTACACCATTGCCGCCAAAATATGTATAGTTATCTTTGGAAGCACTTGGTAAAGGTAGAATATTGTCTTTATCAAAACGGTATTTCAGCTTTACTGATTTTAAACCGCTTTTATCATAAACATATGTCCATATTCTTAAAGTATCGGTTTGTACAATTCCCCATTCTTTGCCCCCGGGATTGTAGGGCTTTCTTTGAGGCATAAAGATAGTTGGAGGTGTCATATCTGTACCTTGCACTTGCATAGCTAGCTGTACTGCTAAATTAGAGGCTCTTGCAGGATTTGAATCCCATATGCCGTTTAGTGAGTTATCCCAATACCAATAATCGCTTGCCTCGCCGCATAGTAGATATTTCCATGCATTTATTGTATTAGAATTAGCAGGCGCAATTTGTTCAGCCGTAGACACAATATTTTTCGCGGCAGTAATTATGCCCCAACTGTTTATATCCGGACTATAACCGTTAGAGCCGGGATCTCCCAGCCATTTCTTAAACTGCGGATCACCGTTATCAGCGCCCGCCCAGGAACCGTCTTCTACATGTATAATATCATTTGTATTTGGAGGGAACATCTGAAGATAATCCTGAACCGTTGTACAAACAAATCTACCGGAATTTGTAGTTAACCAATTTACAAAACTTTGAAAATTTGAATGATAGTAACTGTCTGAACCTCCGCCGTAATTATCGCCATCATGATGAAGGACAATTAAAATAGGATGAGAAGGATCAGTATTATAACTTTCAAGCTGACTCATTACTGATTCATATTGTAAAGCGCCAAAACCGCCTCTGGCATCTTCATTTCCTAAGTACCTGTCAGTTGGTATAACAATAATTTTGGATTCAATTCCTGTAGCAGGGTTCGTATAACTGGCGTAATGTGGCTGTCTGCCCCAGCGGGCAGAGTTTTTAGTAGGTGCCCAAAGGTTGTTTAACTGTACCCAGTCACTTGGGTCCTGGTTTAGAATATCTGCCTTATTTGGTTCATAGATATTCCCGGAGGTGCTATATGGATAATTCACACAGGTTCTGTCAAAATGAATATTATCAACCATTACCCACTGAATACCTTCACTGAGCAAAGCCGGAATGATATGCTCGGAGAAAGCATTCTCAGGCGGGAACATCCCCTTAGAATAATCGCCGGGAAAATTGGCCTGAAAAATCTGTTTATGCATTTTAATCTGCTTAACAATATCAATGCTGTCTAAAAGTCCTAAGAGAGGGTGGAAATAGGGGAAAGCTACTAAATCCATTCGCGGGTTATTCAAGGATGTTTTAAAAGTTCTTATATTATTCCAGCTTGATTTCCAATTCTGAAAATTATTGTTTCCATTTGCCTCAAGATTATTAAGATTCTCAATTAAAGATCCGGTAAAACTGACTTGTGCACCTAAATGCTGAAGATTTGCATTTATACCGGACATTAAGGCATCTTTTGGCCATGTTGTATAAGGGCCTATTCTTTGGTTGTGAATATCGGAAACTGAAAATGGGAAATGATGCAGTTGATCCGTTATAATAATAGATTCATATGGATAATAAATCGGCTGATGCATATGCCATAAAAAAGCAATGTATATTGGTGGATTAGTATTCTTTTTTACTTCTTTTTCAGACTGACCGAATACTATTATCGGCAATATTAACAAAAATAAAAACTTCTTCATTTAATTCTAATTCCGGAGATGGTTGTTTCTTGAGGTAAAAATTTTATGATTTTGAAACTAAATATAAATAAAAGACTTAACAATTGATAATCTAATTTGTTAATTGTTTACTGTAAATCCATCCACTGCCAAGACACGGATTACTGCTGCCTGGCTTGCCCGCCGACGGCGGGTTGACTGTTGACTGTAAAAAGGTTCTTGTTATTAAATTAACTATTTTATAACTTTGTAAGTTAAAAACAAATAGTAATTATTTTTATGAGAGCAATAATACCGGTAGCGGGGTTCGGAAGCAGATTAAAACCTCACACTTTTTCAGTACCGAAAGTAATGTTAAATGTTGGTGGTAAACCTATCATCGGTCATATTGTAGAACGGCTTTTAGAAGAAGGTATTAACAAAGCTACATTTGTAATTGGGCACCTTGGTGAGCAAATTCAGCATTATATAACTACTGAGTACAAAGAGCTTAAAGCTGATTTTATTGAACAGGAAACAATGGAAGGCTTGGGACACGCTATCTATAAAGCGATTCCAACTTTTGATGATAAAGAAATATTTATAATTCTTGGCGATACTATATTTGATGTATACCTAAAAACGGTATTTGCAAATAAAAAAACATCCCTGGGCGTTAAATATGTGGACGACCCTAAAAGATTTGGTGTTGCCGTTATGGAAAACGGATTTATTAAAAAACTGGTTGAAAAACCTCAGAACCAAGTCTCAAATTTGGCTTTAGTAGGACTATATTATATAGCTAACAGTGACGCATTAGTTAAAAGTTTGAACAAATTAGTTGATAACGACGTAAGAACTAAAGGCGAGCTCCAGCTTACCGATGCTCTTCAAATGATGATAGATGATGGTGAGGAGATGACTACGTTTACTGTTGAAGGATGGTATGACTGCGGTAAGCGTGAAACATTGCTCGCAACTAATAAACATTTGCTCAGCCTGAAAAGTGTAAGCAGAAAGTTTGATAATGTTGTTATAGTAAGGCCTGTATATATAGCGGAAGAAGTTGAAATCGAAAATTGTGTTATTGGCCCGAATACTACAATTGATAAGGGCTCAATTATAAAAGAGAGTATAATTAAAAATTCAATAATAGGATCGCATGCGCATATTACAGAAGCTTTGTTAAAAGATTCCATTATTGGCGATAATTCAGTGATAAAGGGTTCATATAAAAAATTGAATTCCGGCGATTCATCTGAAATAGATTTTTTCTAAATAAATAACTTAAAAAGGTAAATAAATATGTCATTTTTCTTTACATCTGAATCAGTTTCAGAAGGACATCCGGATAAAATATGTGATGCAATATCTGATGGAGTGTTGGATGCTATTTTGGCAAAGGATCCTAACGCAAGGGTAGCTTGTGAAACTTTTGTAACTACCGGCTTAGTTTTAGTCGGCGGTGAAATTACAACAAATAAGTATGTTGAAATTCCAACTATAGCCAGAGATATCGTAAAAGAAATTGGTTATACAAGTGCCGATTATAAATTTGATTCAGAGTCTTGTTCGGTTCTTAATGCAGTTCATTCTCAGTCAGCAGATATTGC
>JAUZPC010000308.1 GCA_030706105.1 Bacteroidota bacterium
GAAGAAGATGACTGGGTAATTGCGCGGCATAAGTATTATCCTTGGGCTGATTTACATGGACAGTGTACATTAATTGATTCCTCAATAGTAAATGGTAAAGTAAATCATATTAGGAGTACTTGTATTAATAATCATGGTGCTGTAGGTTTAATGTTTGCCGAAGGAGTAGGGATTGTTAAATGGGATATGGAAGATGCCGAATATAAACTTAATTATGCAAAAATAGGCAAGGAAACATATGGTATGCTGGTCGGGGTAAATGATAAGAAACCGATTCCCGATGAGTATATGTTGTTGCAGAACTATCCTAACCCGTTTAACCCGAATACAACAATAAGCTACAGCCTTGCAAAAACGGTCCCGTTACCCTAAAAATATATGACTTGCTTGGTAATGAAGTAAAAACGCTTGTAAATGAGTATAAGCTTGCAGGAAGTTATACGGTAAGCTTTGATGCTTCAAAACTGAGCAGCGGTGTTTATATTTACAGAATAGTTACGGGAAACTACACAGCAGCCAGGAAGATGACACTAATTAAGTAGTTATTAAACAATAAGAATATAAAATTAAAATATATTTGCCGGTTAAACCCAAAGGTTTAGCCGGCATTTTTTTGCACTGGCTTTTCTTAGTTATTCCTATTTCCGTTGTACGATAAATCCTCTGAAAGGGAGGGAGGATTGTACTGTAATAAAGGCGCCACGGTCAACTGATTCAATTAGTTTAATAACTTTTTTCTGGAATTTTCTTGGGATTATTGTAATTATGACGGCAGTTCCGCCTGAACCTCCTTCGGCCGGAAGGACGGTAACTCCATACTTATTTAATCTTAAAACATCTGCAATGCCGTCCGGGCTGTGTCTTGAAATTATATTTAGCTGAACATAGCCAAGGCCAATCTTCTGTTCAATTGTAACTCCTAAAATATTGCCAATTGCATAACCGATACAGTAACCAATTATGTTAGGTATTACATCCAGATGTTTCATAACCTGACTAATAGCCGATATCCAAATTAAGACTTCGAAAAAACCGGCAAGTCCGGCAAGGTATTTTCTGCCCTGTACTACTAAAATCGTCCTCATAGTACCAATAGTTACATCGCAGATCCTCATACCTGCAATAAGTGCGGCGCCTAAGAACAGTTCAAGCATTTTTTTTCTCCAAAAAAAAGAATATTTATAGCACAAAGAAAGTAAAAATATTTGAAATATTTGTATGTTTACAAATTAAAAATTATTAAATATGGAAATGTACGAAATACAAAGAAAAGAGCTTATTGAGCAGTTAGTAAGAAAAGGAATAAAGGATAAAAACGTTTTGGATGCCATGCTCCAAATTGAGCGTCATAAATTTGTTTCAGGCTCTACTATTATGCACGCATATGAAGATGTAGCGCTTCCGCTGGGATATGGACAAACCATTTCTCAACCTTATACAGTGGCTTATATGACACAGGAGCTTAAAGTAAAAAAGGATATGAAGATACTGGAAGTCGGAACGGGTTCAGGGTATCAGGCAGCTATTTTAGAAAAGATGGGAGCCAGAGTTTACAGTATTGAAAGAAATTTTGATATTTATGCCAAAACGCAAAAATTGTTTGATGAATTGGGTATTAGAGTTTATTGTAAGCTTGGTGACGGTACTATTGGTTGGGAAGAATTTGCTCCTTTTAACGGCATTATTGTAACCGCCGGTTCTCCCTCAATTCCAAATGCATTGCTTAAACAGTTGGAAATTGGAGGCAGGCTTGTAATTCCGGTAGGAGACAGGGAAACTCAATCGTTAAAAATTGTTAAAAGACTAAATGAGAAAGAATGCGCTCAAAAAAATATACCCAATTTTAGATTTGTTCCTTTAATCGGAAGAGAAGGGTGGAGCAAAGAGTTATAATTATTGCCGGCCCCACTTGTTCAGGCAAAACGGCATTAAGCGTTTTACTGGCAAAAGCTTTAAATTCTGAAGTAATATCTGCAGATAGCAGGCAGGTATTTAAATATTTAAATGTTGGTACTGCAAAACCCGCTTCTTTTGAAATGAGAGAAGTGAAGCATTATTTCATTGATGAAATTGAACCTGATGTTAGCTTTAACGCTAACGTTTTTGAACAAAAATCCTTTGAGATTATTAAACAGCTTCATTCAAAAGAAATTATTCCAATTGTTGCCGGGGGTTCCGGGTTATATATAAGAGCATTGGTTAATGGCATTACAGAGTCAGCCATCTATTCTGATGAAATTAGGGAAACTCTATTAAAAGAGAAAGAAGAAAAAGGAATTGACTTCTTGTATAAAAAGCTTGAGAAGTTAGATCCTGTTTCTGCTTCCAGAATGTTACCGCAAAACTGGAAAAGGGTATTACGTGCTTTGGAAGTATTTCTTTTTACAGGGAAGCCAATCTGGGAACATCATTTAGAATATAAAAGAGATTGTGATGTTCAGTTCCTCCAGTTTGCACTTAATTGGGAGAGAGCGATCCTTTACGCAAATATTGATAAACGAGTAGACCAAATGATGGAATCCGGTTTGGTGGATGAGGTTAAATCCATTCTTGAAATGGGATATCCTGCAAGCTTGAATGCCCTTAATACGGTTGGATATAAAGAAATTATTGAATATTTGGAAGGTAAAATTTCTTTGGATTACGCTGTCGAATTGATTAAACGGAATACTCGTAGATATGCGAAAAAACAAATGACCTGGTTCAGGGCTGATGAACGGATAACCTGGCTTAATATAGAATCTTCCAAAGATTTACCGGCCCTTAAGAATAAAATAATCTCTCAGTTATAGAATACCTTTTTAATCGGGAATCACGTTGCAGGTTTGATTATCATTATACTACCATTCTTTTATGTTGATATTGCATGAAAGGAAGGACACGACTAAGTACGGAAAAAGGGAAAATTGCATCATGGGCAATCAGCCTAAAGGAGATAGAGTCCGGTACGGGCGGCATATTAGTAGCTATTTGAAGCGAAAAGAAGATTAAAGAGCTCCATGGGAGCGATATGTTGTCCTGTTATTTCATTCTTATAACCTATGAAAATACCCGGATCCGTTCTTTCCTCATATGCCGCTCCTACAGAGCTTCAATGCAACAGCCACCTTTCTGGCTTTGTTTTTAGCTGGTAAAAAATTAATTTTGACATTAAAATTTATAAAAATATTTGAATTATGTACGAAGAAGTAGCAAAATCCTTAGCAAGTTTACAACACAGAATAGATAATTTACGAGGTTTTCTTTAATGTAGAATTAAAGGAATCTAAAATTAAAGAGCTGCAAAACCAGACAGAATATCCTGGCTTCTGGAATGATCAAATTGCTGCTCAAAAAGTTATACAGGAAACCAAATCTTTACAGCAGTGGGTCGATTTATGGAGGGGAGTGCAGGACAAAGCAACTTCTCTTGATGAATTTATTCAGTTGGCGCAAATTGAAAATGATGAATCTTTATCCTCTGACATAGATAACGAATTAGATTTGTTATCTAAAGCCGTTGAGGAGGCTGAGTTTAAAAATATGCTTAGCGGAAAAGAGGATAATAATAACTGCATGCTTCTGATTCACTCCGGCGCCGGCGGTACCGAGGCCCAGGACTGGGCGGAAATGCTTATGAGGATGTATTTAAGATGGGGAGAGCAAAATAATTTTAAAATGACTTTGATCGACATTTTGGAAGGCGACGGAGCCGGTATTAAAAGTGCTACTATTGAAGTTGAGGGGGAATTTGCATATGGCTATCTTAAAGCTGAAAATGGTGTTCACAGATTAGTAAGGATATCACCCTTTGATTCCAATAAAAGACGTCATACCTCATTTGCCTCTGTTTTTGTATATCCGGAAGTTGATGATACTATTGTCATAGATATTAATCCGGCTGATTTACGTGTAGATACATACAGGTCAGGAGGTAAAGGCGGACAAAATGTTAACAAAGTTGAAACTGCCGTAAGAATTACACATATACCCACAAATACTGTAGCTGCCTGCCAAAGTGAAAGGTCACAACTGCAAAACAGGACTAATGCCATGAAGCTTTTAAGGGCTAAACTGTACCAGCTCGAAAAAGAAAAACTTGAAGCTGAGATGGATGAAGTAGAGAAAGGCAAAATGAAAATTGAGTGGGGAAGCCAAATCAGATCATATGTCTTTCATCCTTATAATATGGTTAAAGACCATAGGACTAATGAGGAGACTTCTGATGTGCAGGGCGTAATGGATGGTAATATAAACCGGTTTATTAAGGCATTTTTACTTAAGTCAAGCAGCAATTAAAAATTATGGAAGCAAAACCTC
>JAUZPC010000309.1 GCA_030706105.1 Bacteroidota bacterium
CCCGAGAATAAAGAAGTTACCCCTTTTGCTGCCCAGCCAAAGATTATTAAAGACGCTGATCTGAATACCGGAAGTAATTATAGTAAGAATAAGGCTGAACGCGCCGATGAGGGTACTGCCAATGATGAAAATGTTAACGGTAATTCGGATGAAGATAATCCTAATTTGGTCTATAAACCGGTTTATTTAACTCCGGCTGAAAAGGCAAAAGTGAAAGAACTTAAAGAAAAAGTATTCCAAAACTTTGATTCTCAGCAAGAAAGTGCCGTTAATCCTTAAAATTAGAATTATTTTTCAATTGGAATTAAATTAAAGTTTTTATATATTAACCTACTTAAATAAAATTTAAAATTCAGCAGGTATAGAAAATGAAAAAAGGAATACATCCTGATTACAGACCCGTAGTTTTTCAAGATGCTTCTTGTGATTTTGCGATTTTAACTCGTTCAACAATTAAAACCGGTGATACAGTTACTTGGAAAGATGGTAATACTTACCCATTGGTAAAGCTTGAAATTTCAAGCGGTTCTCATCCATTCTTTACCGGTAAACAGAAATTATTAGATACCGCAGGTAGAGTTGAGAAGTTTAATAGGAAATATGCAAGAACTAAAGCATAATCTATTGTAATTACTTGTTTTTTGCCCCTTCTTATTATTCTGAAGGGGCTTTTTTTTGTTTATGGGTACGTCCTTGTTTTACAGGAATATCCTTAGTAAAGAAAATATTATTCCCTTCCATACATTTGGCAGTATTTTGAATAGCAGTTTTCTTTCCATTAAAGTTTTTTTTGCCCCTTGACACATGAGGTTTTTTGACTGGTAATTTCTTATTAAATTAGAAGTTAGATTAAATAAGAACTTTTGCTCATTTTATCGGTTAGACCGTTGAAAATGGATTCCTTATTATATATATTTCACTCTATTATTTTCAGGTAAAAACAGGGCTTTAACATGTTTGACAAGGAAATTAAATTTATAACAGATTTCAATCTGAATAAAATTGTATCTTCCGGCAATGGCTTCACCTTAAAATCATTAAAGGAAGCCGGCCTGCATCCTGCTATACTTCAGTTTATTTCTGCTGAGTTAGACTATCTGATTTTTCTTGACAGAAAGAAATTACTTCAGAATTCTTCATTCGACTATTCGGGAAAAGAATTAGCTCAGTATTTCAATTCCATGGCCGGTGAAATTAAAAAAAATAAAAAACTTTCGTATGATGCTGTTAAAAAGCTTGTACTACAGGCTGTGTCATTTAACCTGAATTTCCTTGTGCGTCCTAAGTGGTCTTTAAATAAACTTATTTTTAATGAGGCAGCTAATAAATCTGTTGACGAGATTAAATATTTCCTTAATTATACTTTTTATTATGAGTTTATTAAGAAAATCTTTACTATCTTCGCTGATAAAAAGAAGCTTCAGGCCCTTACTACCGATGAGTTTGAAAATGTTTTTAATAAAATTGAAAAGGAATTGGTTGCCAACCAGTTAAGTGAAATGCTGGATTATTTTTTGTTTTCTACTGCTGAATTTATAAATCAGGGGGAACAGAAAAAATATAAAATCCCATTGTACCTTCTTGAAAAATTTTTAGAGGAGAAAAAGCTTGATAACTTACTGGGCAAAATTACTGAACTGGACCTTGAGCCAAAGCAAAAGATAAATGTGCAGGAGATGAAAGCTTTTCTGTTAAGTGACACAAATGCAGATTTAGCAGGTATTTTGGATTATAAGAGGAAAGAAGCCCCGGCTTTTGAACCAAGAATTGAAAATCTGCCAAAACCGCTTGAGATTCCGGAGCTTGATGTAAAGGATGAATTTGAAAAAATTGAAATCCCTGAAAATGAAGAGTTTCCGTCTGTTGACATTTATGAACCCCCGGTAGAAATAGCAGATTTGACGGCAAAACAGAATGAAGCAGAAGAAGAGATTGTTGAACCTGTTATTCCTGAAATAAAAGCAGTTGAACAAGAAGGCGAAGGGTTTAAGAAAATATTTGCTGAGGAACTTTCCAAGGAAATGGAAGAGCCTGAAACTGAACCGGAGAACTCTCTTATAGACAAGATGGACGAGTATATTAAAGCCGGTGATATAGGTGAAGATTCCGGGGAGGATGTTATTTATGAAAATAAATTTGTAGAAGACGATGATGAAGTCCAGTTTGAACCGGTCACTGAAGTTGAACTGGAACCGGAAACAGAAGATATAGATATTAGCGGCTTCAATAAAAAAAATGATGAAGAATTTTTAGAAATTGAAGAACCCGTTAAAGATTCATTTAAGGGACAAATCCTCTTGAATAAATTTACTTCGGTTGAATTGAATAATATAACCATAAATGTTTTCAATGGTGACAACGATGATTGTTTAAATACTTTAGAACATTTATCGGAAGCCGAAGATTATGATAAAGCGACAGAAATATTAAAAGAAGTATTTTTTACATACAGGGTTAATCCTTATTCTAAAGATGCTATCACACTCACAAATAAAGTACTGAATTATTTTCAGCTGGGATAAAAATGTTTATTGATTATGTTGAGATCGATGTTAAGGCAGGGCACGGTGGAAAAGGTGCAGTTGCGTTCAGAAGAGAAAAATATGTTCCTAAAGGCGGCCCCTCAGGCGGCAACGGCGGTCTGGGCGGCAATGTTATTCTTGAAGCTCACCACAATTTAACTACTCTTTTAGATCTTAGGTATAAAACAAAGTATGAGGCCGAAGACGGGAAACCGGGCGCTACCTCCCGTAAAGACGGAAAAAACGGTAAGGATATCATTATAAAAGTTCCGGTTGGAACTGTTGTAAAGGATTCTGAGACTGATGAAGTTTTGTTTGATCTTGATAAGGCCGGCACTGCAATTGCAATTTGCAAAGGCGGAAAAGGCGGAAAAGGCAACAGCAATTTTGCAACTTCCACAAACCAGACTCCAAGATATGCTGAACAGGGCAGGCCGGGAGAGGAGAAACACCTTTCACTTGAACTTAAACTTATTGCAGACGTCGGTTTGGTCGGTTTTCCTAATGCAGGTAAATCTACTCTGATATCTACAATATCTGCTGCCAGGCCTAAAATTGCTGATTATCCATTTACTACTTTAGAGCCTAATCTTGGTATCGTTAGATATAAGGAGTACAAGAGCTTTACAGTTGCGGACATTCCAGGTATTATTGAAGGAGCCTCTGAAGGTAAGGGACTCGGTCTAATTTTTCTAAGACATATTGAACGTACTAAAATATTGTTATTTCTAATTGACGCAACAAGCCAAGATTATAAACGCGACTTTAAAGTATTGCTTAATGAACTGAAAGAATACAGCCCCGCATTGGCACAAAAGAGAAAAATTATCGGACTTTCCAAAGCAGATTTACTGCCGGAAGAAGAATTGGAAAAGCTTAAAAAGAAAAAAACAATTGAGAATAATCCTGTTTTACTATTCTCATCTGCAAATCATTATAATATTGATCATTTGCTGGAAAAACTCTGGCATACAATAAAAATTGATTAAATGACTTAATAATGTATTAATAATAAATGAATATAAAATAAAACATCGGAATCTCATATGCGAATTAAAAGGTATTTTGTTTACAGCTTTTTCGTGCTTTTTTCACTGTCGTTTTATTCTTGTGATAACGGAATAAACATATTTTCTACGGCTGATGATGCTTCATTGGGTTCACAGCTTAATGCTCAGGTTGAAGGAGATTCAAAAGAATACCCAATCTATCATGGTAATCCTGCTATAAAAAATTACATTGTTGACCGGATATTTAACCACATCCTGGCATCTTCACAAATACAATATAAAAATGTATTTTCATATAAGCTGGAAATTATTGATAATGACAACACGTTAAATGCATTCTGTCTGCCGGGCGGTTACATATATGTTTATACCGGCTTATTAAAATACCTTAACTCGGAGGCGGCTCTTGCAGGCGTTGTTGCACATGAAATAGCACACGCTGAAAGAAGACACTCAACAAAAAGAATGACTGCTCAATATGGTGTTGCCATACTGGTTAACATTATACTTGGCAATAATCCAAGTGAGCTTGAGCAGATTGCTGCCAACCTGTTAGTAGGTATAGGATTTTTAGCAAACAGCCGTTCAGATGAAAATGAAGCCGACCAATATTCATTCAACTTTTTGAAA
Organism: Bacteroidota bacterium; assembly: GCA_030706105.1. Classification (GTDB taxonomy): domain Bacteria; phylum Bacteroidota; class Ignavibacteria; order Ignavibacteriales; family Ignavibacteriaceae; genus JAUZPC01. The sequence goes on from JAUZPC010000309.1 coordinate 4,163, forward strand.
GATACGCGCTATTATCAGGGCGGTGTTAAATTCTTCTTTGAAAAGATGAGAGCTGACGGTTTAATCAGTTCGCAGAGCAACAAAATTGCTACATTCCTTTCAACACATCCTGATCCTATTTCAAGGATAGA
>JAUZPC010000031.1 GCA_030706105.1 Bacteroidota bacterium
AATTATTTTTAATAATATCAATAAAATCTTTTTTCTGCGGTACTGACGTATCTGTAATTTTGTAATAACCGTTAGCTTCAAAACACTGAGTGCAGGCGCTTAGATGCGCAAATATCTTTTGATTATCGTGCAGATCAAGTGAAATAAATAAATTATTGCTAACAATTGCCGAGAGGCGGTTAATGACGTCAATCTCCAAAGTTGTAAATTCATCAAACCCGCTGATAACTATAAGAGAGACGTTCTCAAACAGTTGAATAAAATTTGCAGCCAGTTCATCATCGGTAATATTTTTAAAATCGGTATATAAGTCCCCAGTTTCTTTATAATTAAGGGAGAGTATTTTCTCCTGATATTTTTCAAAGATAGAGGCAATATCCTCAACTTTATTTCTTTCTCCGGGAGGGGCGCTGCCAAGATTTTGCCTTAAATTTTCCGGTTTAATGCCGTGCCTTTTATATTCGGTAATTACATTCAGAATTTTTTCCAATGTTCCGAATGGTATTTCCGGTTTGTAAGCATTAAAATATGATAATTCTTTATAGTTTATGCATTGTTTTAATAAAACAAGAGCAGCCGAACTGCCGAGCAGGTTGTATGAATAAGAGCCGGCCTTTAAAAGCCGTATTACCGTACTTTCAAATGTTTCAATATTTATCCTTGAAGCATCTTTGTTGTTCCGGTCTGTAATTACCTGCTTTTTGTAATTCCTTTGTTTCCTTCTTGTCGGGACGATGATAAGGATTTTACCCGGATCTTGGTTTAAATTTGAGGTTATAAGATTATCTAAATTTAGTTCATCAGCATTCAGCTTAGAGTAAATCATTGCCCTTTTCCGGTTAAAATATCCCTGTAAGATTTTTTAAGCTCATCAAGATCGTTAAGTTCAAGAAGGTTTTTAATTTTATTGAATCTTTTGCGTGCTTCTTCGGGGCTTCCAAGTACTAATGTCTCAAGCTCCAGAAAGGTCCCTGCATTTTTTACTTCATCCAAATGGATTCTTGTATTATTGTACAAATAAAGAGATCTGGTTTTTTCAACCACTGTTTCAATATCAAGAGTATCTTCAAAAAATGTTTCTGCATCGGGAGAAAGGATAGTTAAAAGTTGATAGTCGGACCAGCGGTCGCTGCCTGATTTTTCATCCCTTTTATATTTAATCAAAGTCTGGGTATCGTCTTCAATCCGTAACTTAAGTAGTCCGCATTTGCATTTATAGTAAATATCCTTTTGTGTTAATACATGCACAAATTCGGCATTAATTTCATTTAATCTGTTAATATAAAATTGATGTCCATCGGTTTTAACTTTTAATTCTAAATTTACAGGCATAATCTTACTTTCAAAATGATTTGCGTAAAAATGTTTATGGTAATAAAAGGAATATCTATAAAGACACATTATAATATACTCAAAAAACCATAATAATATCAACATTTTAAATGGCAGAAAATAGAGCTTTATAAAAAAAAGGAAGCCGATAATCAGAATTAAGAAATGTTATACTTAAAATTTGCATTATTAATTAGCCTGGTTACTTTACAGATGTGCGTTTTCCCCTGCTAAAATTTCTTTCTTGCTATTATATTATTCTTGTATATATTAAAGTAGTTAAATAATTATTTTTTTACGATTATGAAGCATATTCTTATTATCTTTTTTATTGCAGCTGCTCTCGGCACAATTAAAGCTCAGGGCATTGGTGAAATTGTACCTGATAAAAAACCTGAGGCTTTTCCGCCGCATACTATCGGTTTGGATTTGATGTTTACCGAAGGCGGATTTGGGTTCGGCGGTTTTTATAGAAAAGAATTAGGTGAGCATATTACCGGCTTTATTGACTTTTCCATCTCAGAGGCAAAGGACGAACGTGAATTTGAGTATGTGGACTATTATGGGCAGACCTATGTAGCCGGGAAAAAGAACCGTGTATTTACGATGCCGCTTAGTTTCGGAGTCCAGTACAGAATGTTTGAAGATGCTATTGCTGACAATCTGCGCCCTTATGTAAATGGCGGAATAGGTCCTTCATTTGTTGTTACTACACCTTATGAAATGGAATTTTTTGACTCCTTTGGCAAAGCAAGGGGTAAATGGGCATTAGGCGGTTATGTTGGCATTGGTGCTAATTTTGGCTTGGACAAAAAGAATTTGATTGGACTAAACTTAAGGTATTATTTTACTCATTTCTTTGATAATGGTGTTGAAAGTCTTGCAAATGTTTATCATAAAGATTTGGGCGGAATTGCACTGGCTATAAATATTGGAATTATGTATTAGACTATTCTTCTCCAAAATAAGAAGATAATAGATATTGCGGCAAGCTGTGATAGAATTAATAAATGAGAACCTCACCCATCCCATAGGTGGCTGTTGCACGAAGGGGGAAAAGTGTATTATGGGCATCTGCCTAAAGGAGATTGAGCCCGGTTACGGGCGATATATTAGTAGCTATTTAAAGCGAAGTGAAGATTAAAGAGCTCCGTGGGAGCGATATGTTGCCCTATTGTTTTATTCGTATAACCAACTAAAATACCCGAATCCGTTCTTTCTTTATATACCGCTCCTATGGAGCTCTGAACTCTCTTAGGATATATTTTTCTACTGACATTTCGTTCCTACGGAACTTAAACTCCAATTTTCTTCTGATATTTCGCTGGGCCCTGCATTGGCGATATGTTAATAGAAAAACAGAATAAATGAATAAAGAGATTCAGATGAGTGATATATTGCTCATAGCACGTCTTCAAAAATATATCTTTCGTCATACGGGACTTCATACACCTTGAGAAATTCCAAATACTCTTCCCCAAATGATTTAGTTCTATGATGTTCTTCTTGATTAATTATATATTTTATCACCTTTTCTGCCCCACTTTTTGATACAGAGAAAACGCCATACCCTGTCTGCCACTCAAATTTCCCAGCAACAAACTTCTTTTCATTTATAAATCTTGAACTATTAGCTTTTACCTTCCCCATAAAGTCTGAGACAGAAATACTCGGTGACATACTAACTAAAATATGAAAATGATTTGGGACATTCTCAATTGCTATCAGTTTACAATTTAGTCCAGATATGATTCCGGAAATATATTTTTTAATTTCTTCTCCATGTTTTTTGGGTATGAGGTTTAATCTATTCTTTACAGCAAAGACACAGTGAATATAAATTTGTGAATATGTGTTTGGCATAAAACAAGTTATCCTTTAATTTTTATTTTACAAGTTTTGCATGTTTATGGGGGCTAACTTAGTATATAAGGCTTTAATTAGCAAAGGAAATATCTTAAATTTATTATTATCATCTAACCGATTACATAGAGCTCCTATGGTGGCTGTTGCACAAAGGGGAGAAATTGCATTATGGGTGTCAGCCTAAAGGAGATTGAGCCCGGTTACGGGCGATATACTAGTAGCTATTTGAAGCGAAAGGAAGATTAAAGAGCTCCGTAGGTGCGATATGTTGCCCGATTGTTTTATTCGCATAACCTATGAAAATACCCGGATTCGTCCTTTCCTTATATACCGCTCCTATGGAGCTCCTTTATAATATATTATCACCATTCCTACTAACGTGTCGCTCCTACGGAGCTTCTTTACACGTTTATTCTTTGTTACTGGCATAAAACTTCCAGTTACATAATTTTCTCTTATTGTCAATATGTGGGCCCATATTCCAGTGCATCGTTAAATGAGAAAAATTAGAAGTAAAAGCATAAACAAAATTTCCACGTCTATTTCACTTCTTAGTTGTAAAATGAACTTCAATGCAACAGCCGCCATAGGAACAGGTTAATCTTTTCGCCTACGGCAAGCAGGCCGCGCCCTCCTTACGTTCACCATTCGCAATTCTATTTCCACTTTATTGTGCAGCCGATAGTAAAAGTTTCAGGGACTGATATTTCTTTTCCGGCAAGCAATTCTTCAATGGCATCCCTTAAGTAATTGCTCTGAACAGCTTCTTCATCTTTCCAATTATCGTCAATTTTACCGTGAAATGCCAATTTCCTCTGCTTGTCAAAAAGAAAAATTTCAGGTGTATGGCTTGCATCAAATGATTTAGCTGTCTCCTGCGAAGAATCTCTCAAATATAGAAAATTAAACCCTTTTTCTTTTGCTCTCTTCTTCATCTCCTCAAATGAATCCTCGGGATATTTAATTTCATCATTAGAACTAATGGCAGCAACTGCCAGTCCTTTATCTGCATAATCACTTTGTATTTTAATAATCCGGTTTTCGTAAGCCTGAACGTATGGGCAGTGGTTGCAGGAAAATATTATCAGTAAAAGCTCTTTGTCCTTAAAACTATCGGGAGTATAAAAGCTGCCGTCTATATTTTCCAGATTGAAAAACGGCAGGGACGAGCCAATTTTTAATGTTGTAGTTGCCATGTTGTTTCCTTAATATTTCAATTGCTGCTTTCTAAAATATACCATGAATGTGAATTTGTCAAAAATATTGTATATTGCATACAGTTACAATTAAATAATTGTTTTTATATATATTTAAAAGCCGGATATTGAAATTTATGTATAAGTACTTCGTCGGTTTTGTATTATTAATAAATGTATGCGTTATGGCACAAGAAACAAGTTTTATAAATGACCTTTATTTTGATTATTCAAATTATAAAGAGATTTCCTTAGCTAAAAAGAGGATTAAGCACGCCGATATTATTCAGCTAATGGATAAACTAAAAGAGAATAAAAAGTTCGAGATTAGCAAGGTCGGTAAATCCGCTCAAAAAAGAGATATTCATCTTATTAAGTACGGTAATGGGAAAACAAAAGTATTCTTGTGGTCTCAAATGCACGGAGACGAATCCACTGCTACAATGGGGTTGTTTGATATCTTTAATTTCCTTACGGCGATGGATAGATATGATGATTTACGCAAATTACTAAATGACAGTTTAACTATTTATTTTATTCCGATGGTTAATCCCGATGGGGCTGAGGTTTACCAGAGAAGGAACGCTTACGATATTGACATCAACAGGGATTATGTTAACAAGCAGACTCCCGAAGCACGGATGCTCCGCTCAGTGTTTGATACAATAAGGGCAGATTTCGGATTTAATCTTCACGACCAAAACGGCAGTTATGCTGCGGGTGAGTCGCCCCGTAATGCGGCAATATCTTTTCTTGCTCCTGCCGTAAATTATAATAAAGACATTACACCAAACAGAAAAGTTGCCATGCAGGTTATAGCTGCAATAAATAAATCCCTAAAACAATACATCCCCGGGCATATTGCAAAGTATAATGATGACTTTGAACCGCGCGCATTTGGCGATAATTTCCAAAAAGAAGGGATGAGCACGATTTTAATTGAGTCAGGCGGGTGGCTTAATGATACGGAAAAGCAGTTTGTCAGAAAGCTGAATTTTCTTGCACTGATTTCTGCTTTTATAAACATTGCCAACAGCACTTACACTAAATATGACGTTAAGGAGTATGAGTCTATTCCTTTTAACAAAGAAATATTTTCAGATGTTATATTAAGAAGCGTTACTCTTAAGAGAGGGAAGAAACAGATTGTTGCTGATGTTGCTGTAAAAAGGGTAGAAAAGAACAGTAAAGATTATAAAATAGGATATTATGAATCTGAAGTTGATGATATAGGAGATCTTACCGGGGCATATGGCCTTGAAGAGTATGACTGCACCGGATTAACTTTAGAACCCGGTAAAATATTCAGCAAAACTGTCAGTAAGGTCGATACTCTGGAAGATGTTGATATAAATAAAATATTCCTTGAAGGGTGTACTACAATTCAGGTAAAAAAAATCGACGATTCACTGGCTTTCTGTAAATACCCAATAAATGTCTGCTCTAAAAATAAAAAACAGATAGAGAGTAAAGTCGGGTCCCCGGCTGATTTCGGTTTGTACAAAGATGGTGAGCTTATCTATATAATGGTAAACGGATACTTGTATGACCCCAACAACGAAACCGGTTATATAGCAAATGGCAGGATAAACCGATAGAAAACCAATTAACAATGAACAATGAACAATTAATTGCTTAGCACTAGTTCCTACTAACTGTTATGAATCACGAAGTGATGATAGGAAAGTTGATAAAGTTGAAAGTTTGTAAAGTTCATAAAGTTGAATGTTTATAAAGTTTTAAGGTTTGTAAAGTTGAATGTTTATAAATTTATAAGGTTTGCAAAGTAGTGTTATATGCCGGTATTAACGTTTATGTTATACCGGCCTTTTTTTGTTATAATCATTCAGAATTCTCTCTGAATTCGGATTACAGACCAGCTTCTTTGTCCATCCTCTACGGGCATTGTCATTCCGATCCGAATTCGGAGAGGAATCTGTTTAGAACTAATAACTAATAACTAATAACTAATTACTAATTACTAATTACTAAGTACTAATTACTGATTACTGGTTATTAGTACTGTTATATACTAAATTATTCCGGCGCTACAAAGTACATAAAGTACTGTGTTCTCAAGCTGAATATAAAACCCCACCCGTCGCCCTCCCCAAAGGAGAGGGCAAAGCAACCCATGCAAGATTATGTTCGGCCATTAGTAACTCTGTCTTTTACTTCCCTCCCTTCAAAAGGGAGGGAGAGAGGGAGAGTTCATGCAGCTTAAATTATTTTTTCGTTTCCCTTTGTGAAAATATAATTATGACAAGGCATTGTTGACTGATGACTGTTGACTGGTTACTCTCCTTTGGCTCTATGGTACATGTCCTCTCTCCACTATAATATTCCTATTTTTTGAGTATTCAATTTATTCGATCTTTATAACATTTCTAAAAAGTTATTGTGCCTATCAAAATAATTTATTAGTTTTCATACGAGAGTTTATGTGATTAGTAGTTTTTAAATAATATCTACTGCCATGCCAATAGCTATAATGGAATAAATAAGAGAGTTGGGTAAAATGGCGTATTGGATATATTAAGTTTTAATGGAGTAATTTCATGATAAATAAAATAGTTATAATCTTCGTATTATTTACGGTAAGCTTTATCCAGCCAAATAATAGACCTAAAATAAAAGATGGTGCAATTTTTGGAAAAGTTGCTTTCTATAACGTCAAAAATACTAAGCCTTTCGAGATTACCCTGATGGAAACAAATAAAGTTGTTGAGCATGATAGTGAGGGGTATTTTTATATCAATAGCCTTAAACCGGGTATATATAATCTGAGGATACAAACTGAAGGTTTAATGGATCATTCCGCTGAAAAAATAGAAGTATTAAATGGTATGATTACCTGTCTCCAGCCTTTTTATATGGATAGATTGGACACGGTTAAAGGAAAAATAGAGTGGGATCTCCTTGAATATCAAAAGAAAATTGAGCCGATTAGGTATGGCAAAATAGAAGGCTATATTGTTGATTTGAATGGCCGCCCGGTACAAAATGCCCTTATTTCTTATAATGATAACAAATATCCATCTCTAGGGAATGAAAAAGATGGCAAATGTTTATGGGAGGGAAAAAGTGATTCAAACGGATATTTCAAAATCAATAAAGTAGTGCCCGGTCATTATCCGGAAATATCAGTACACGGCTGGATGACAAAGGCCACCAATATCGTTGTAAGGCCCAACCATATTACCAGAGTTAAGCCTGCAATTATTCTTGGGCAAATTGTAGGAAACAAAATAGATCCAAGATTAGCTGCGGCATTTAATTTAAAAATTGGCTTGGAAATCCCTGAAAAAATAATAAGAACAAAAGAGGGGAAATATACAAAAAGAGTCAAAGTATCTACCATGGAAATTAAATCTTTTGGTATTGATTTAGATAAGAAAGACCCAAGAATAGATGCAATGATAAGATATAAAGGAGATTTTTCAGATCTTATTAAACTGGGTTTTGAAATTAGTGAAATTAAAGGTGACTATGCATTTATATCTTTCCCATTATCACAGGTATCGGTTCTAAATAATATGGATAATGTTATATATGTTGGCCTAATGTTTCTAGTAAAACTTAATTCTGATCAAAGTGCTCCTAAAGTCCGGGCTAAATAAACAAGGGTGCTTACAAGTATGAACTATTCTAAACCATAATGGACTTATGTAAATCTATAATATTTAAATATTCAATTTCACTCATAATTGTACCATTATTATATAGGTTACATATATTATGAGTCAACGTATCCATTATTTATCCTCCCCTGGTTAACTTATTTATGAGGTAATACGTTACAAACCGCCAATCAGCGTATCACTTGACAATATTGCACCCAATAGTTACTTTGTAGCAATTATTAATCATTATTCACAGGGTTCATTAGATATATTAAGGAAAGTTATGGAAGAAAGCCTGGTGTCTCAGGAAATTAAATGCCCTAATTGCGGTACTGCAATTCAACTTACACAAGCGCTGTCAAATCAGGTATCTGAACAGCTAAAGCAGAAATTTGAAAAAGAATATACGGCAAAATTGCAGGCTGAAATGGGTGTATTGGCCAAACAATTTGCTGTTGAAGCAGAAGAAAAAGCTAACGCCGAAAATTTGAAATTAAAAAGGCAATTGCAGGAGCAGGAAGCATCCCTTAAAACCCGGCTTGAAGAAAGCAGCAGCAGGGCTGCCGGGGAAAAAGCAGAGCTTGAAAAAATGCTTGCCGAAAAACAGATTCAGCTTAATCAGGCGGACAAGTTAAAAGAAGCCCTTGCTAAAAAGGAAAATGAAATTGAGCAAAAAGAAAAATTTCTGGAACTTGAATATGAAGATAAAATGAAAGCTGCCAAAGCTGAATTCGAAAAGAAAGCTATTGAAAAAGCCAAAGAGGAAAATGAGTTCCAGCTTAAGGATATGCTCTCTCAGATTGAAGAGCTTAAGTCAAAAAACAAATCTGCTACAGAGGAACAGTTAAATCTTATGAAAAAGCAGCGTGAGCTTGAGTTCGAAAAGGAGAATCTTTTAATTGAAAATGAAAGAAAGCTGTCTGAGGAAAGAAGAAAAATTCACGATGAGCTTTTAACTAAGGTAAAATCCGAAAGCGATTTAAAACTCCGTGAAAAAGATGAACAGATGGATAAGCTGAAAGCCACCATTGAAAAATTACAGAAACAGACCGAGCTGACTTCGCAGCAGCTTCAGGGTGAAGTGCAGGAGCTTATTCTTGAAGAGCTTCTTAAGGAAAAATTTCCTGATGATTTAATAAATCCTGTTGCAAAAGGCGTAAGGGGTGCGGATGTTATTCAGATAGTCAAAAATAAATTCGGCAATGTATTCGGCAAAATTATTTGGGAGTCTAAAAGAACTAAAAGCTGGTCAAATGACTGGATAAGAAAAATTAAGGATGACCAGCGGGAAGAAGGGGCTGAGATAGCAATAATAGTGTCCCAAAAACTTCCGGAAAAAATTGAGTTAGTCGGGCAGATTGAAAATGTATGGGTAATAAGCTTTACCGCCATTGAGGGAATTACAATTGCTTTGCGTGAGCTGCTGATGAAGGTTAATAATGCTAAAAATTCAGCATTAAAAATAAATTCAGAGATGGAAAATTTGTATCAGTACTTATGCGGACCAAAATTTACCCAGCGGATAGAGTTTGTTGTAAGAACTTTTATGAATATGCAGGAAGATTTGAATAAGGAGAAGAGATCAATTACCAGGATATGGGAAAGACGCGAGGAACAAATTGCCGGTGCAGTTAAAAATACGGCAAGCATGTACGGGGAGCTTCAGGGAATTATCGGTAATGCCCTGCCTGACGTCCCGACTTTAGAACTGCCTTAATTTAATATTTTATTATTTTTTGTTTTATATATTATGAAGTTATCAACAAATCAGCAGCAGGCTTTTAATCAAATTAAAGAATTTTTAGTTTCTCCTGTTCCGGTATTTATCCTAAAGGGATATGCCGGCACGGGTAAAACATTTTTAATAAAAACCATTGCCGAACATCTAAGCTCCCGGAATAAACAATTTGAGCTTTGCGCCCCGACCGGCAGGGCAGCGCGTGTTTTAACGGAAAAAACAGGGCTGGATTCTCAAACTATCCATAAAACCATTTATAAAAAAACCCTAAGCGATGTTCACTCCGACGACAGATTGATTTTTAATTTTGATATCGATTTGAATGATGATTCGGGGAAAGTGTTTATCATCGATGAATCTTCAATGATTTCTGACATTGAAACTAAGCAGGAGCATCTGCGGTTTGGCAGCGGCAGGCTGCTTTATGATTTATTATTGCACGCCAGATTGATTGAAGCGGAGGGAGCGGATAATAAAATAATTTTTGTTGGTGACAGCGCTCAGCTCCCGCCTATTAATAGCAATACTTCCCCGGCTCTTTCAAAAGATTATCTCAAGGATGCCTATTGTCTGGATTCGGAAGAATATACTCTTACTGAAGTGTTCAGGCAAAAGGGGGAAAGCGGTATTATTAAAAATGCTACAAAATTAAGGCAGGCAATTGAAGAAAATAATTTTAACAGTATATTATTTGACTGGTCTGATGATGTCATTCCATTTAATCCTCCCGGTAAATGGGACGTAATTGCTGAAGAAATTAAAAAGGGTGATGCCGTTCTGGTTTCATACACAAATGCATCTGTTTATGATTATAACAGAATAATCAGGTCAAAATATCTTAAGAACGATTTACCGGGAATACAGCCGGGTGACAAACTTATTGTTAATGTTAATAACCATTTCTATAATCTTAATAACGGGGATATCGGTACGGTAGTAAAAGTAATGCCTGCATTAACTGAAGTTGTAAACAGTAAAAGGATAAACGGGCCGGTTACTCTTAGGTACAGACCTCTTGAAATTGATTTTGCCGGCATTAAAAATAATTATACAATAATTGAAAATTTGTTATACTCAACAGAAAGAGAACTTTCTTCTGATGAATCGCGTGCAATGTATATGTTGTCTTACCGTAAATGCGGTAAACAAAAACCTTCTGAAGAATTAAAAAATTCCAATCCATCCGCATATTATTCAAAAAAAAGGGAATACATAAAAGCAATGGAGGACAGCCCGTATCTTTCTGCTTTGCAGGTAAAGTTTGCTTATGCGGTTACGTGCCATAAAGCGCAGGGGGGCGAGTGGAACTCAGTATTCGTTGATTTTTCGGGGTTCAATGCTTTTAATAATCTGGCTTTCTATAGATGGGCTTACACGGCTGTAACCAGAGCTTCGCATAAATTGTTTCTGCTGAACACTGTTGAGGGATCTCCCTGGTCTAAGGCTATGCTTAAGGAATTTAAGCCAAAAACGGAGAACGTATTTGATACCGGTAAATCTGATCCGATTGTTGTTTATACAGACGGCAGCGATATTAAGGGGACGGGTATGATTGGATATGGAGTCTGGTTTAATTATCAGGGCAAAGAGTATAAGATTAGCGGCATTGAGAATGTTAATGAATTCAAACAAAAATATAAAATTGAAAATGATGTCTCTAATCCTACTATGGAAATGAAAGCACTGGCTGCCTGCCTTAAAGAATTTAAAGATAAGAAAGTTGATCTGGTTATTAAATCAGATTATAAGGGTGTGCAGAAATGGGTGCTTGGGTTATGGAAAATAAACAAAGATTATATCAGGGATTTAGTCTTTGAGGCAAGAACGTATATTAAGAGCATTGAAAATCTTGGCGGCAGTGTAAAACTGGCTTGGGTAAAAGGTCACCAGATAAAGAACAGTAGTGAAACAGCCGATGAGCGGCGAGACAGAATTGGGAATGAAAAATCAGATGAAGTTGCTAAAGACCGGTATGAGTATAATACGCTGCAAGGGACTTATCCCCCTGCCGGTTCATCAGAGGGAGAGGAAATTATATCACAACCCGATTCTGAAAGCGGGGAGCCGGAGATTGAGTATACTGCCGAACTGCCAAATGATCAATGTATTAGCATAGATGCCAAAGTACGTGAAGTTATCGGAAGCACAGATTACTTAATTGTCAAAACCGAAGCTTTACAGTTCAGGCAGAGATATTCCTTAAAGGGGGATGAAGACAATATTTTAATAATGGATTTCGTTTATAACAAAAAAAGTGAGGTTAGTCCTGCTGTATTTAAAAGAAATAATGTATATTCAGAAAACGAAATCATAAGCAAACTGCTAAAAATAGGAAGTGTTCAAAATTTGGCTAAGGAAGTGACTGGAGAAGACTTTCCAAAACCCTTCCTAAAAGCTTTTTATAACGAACTAATAAAATTGTTTGTTAGTGAAGGAGTAGAAATATTAGGTGTACAGCATTTAAATTATCTTGAAAGATACAGATTTAAGAAGAACAGTGACATTGCTTACGTTGATATTTATTATAACGGTAAAAATTTAATTACAAAAAAAATGCCTTCACCGGGCAGGCCGGGGTCGGCTGCTTTATTAAAATTTATTTTAACTAAAATTCCGGTGAATGATGGAAAAAATTGATACTTTAAGAAATCAGATTGAGGAGTTAAGAAAACAGGAAAAGTTTTCTGAAGCAATTGTTCTCTCAGAAGAACTATTTAAAAAGTATGAAGATGAAGTTGACATATATGACAATTGGAGATATACCGACTGCCTCTTTAAGGTAAAAAGGTATAAAGAGGCGGCGGAGTACTGTTCTGCTTTATATCAAATTGAAAAGAATAATGTATATATCAATAATATTTATGTCTGGTCACTTTATCATTTATATATAGCAGCCGGAAAAGAAGCGCCTACAAAAGTAGAATTTGAGAGCATCTTAAAATATGCTGAAGAAATTATTAAATTAAGCGATGGAGAGAATAAATCATTTGCCCGCTTAAAAACCTGCCTTAAAATTGCATCTCTTGCTTTAAAAGTAATGGATTATGAAACTGCACTTAAATATATAGATTATTTAAATCCTTCAAGCTTAAGTCTTGATGAGCCGGAGGTGATGGATCATGGCCGGGTTCGCAAACTTCCATCGGACAAAATGAGGTTCTATTCCATTAAAAGCAAGGCGCTGGAAAAACTTGGCCGGTATAAAGAATGTAATGAAGTATTAAATGCCGGCATCAGACACTTTCCCAAAGACGTGTGGTTAAAATGGAGAAGTGCCCTTATTGAAAGTGCCATGGGCTCTAAAGAGAATGCTTTGTCCCGCCTAATAGCACTAACAAAGATTAAAAAAGAATGGTTTATTTATAGTGCCATTGCTGAAATATATATGGATCTGGATGACCTTGATAATGCCCTTAAAAATGCAGTTATCGGGTGCTATATTTCGCTTAACATGGTTAATGAAGAAAACAGATGGGAATTGTTTTTTGCTACGGCAAAAATTTTCAGCAGAATGAATAAAAACGAAGAAGCTCTTAATTACCTCAGGTATTCTATAGCAGTAAGAAAGGAAGTTAATTGGGGACTTAAACCTGAACAGATTGTTTTAGCAGACGAGCTTGGAGTAGATCTGGACGAAAAATTGGATGCAAGAGAGCTATATGCCGTAACAAAGGTTATATGCGAAAAATATACTTTCGGGGATACTGAAAAAATGAAGGGCATCATTAGGATGCTTGACAATGAAAGACGTTTTGGATTTATCTATGCTGAAGACGGAAACAGGTATTATTTCAAAATGCCGTGGGTGAAAGAGAGAACGGAACAAATTAACCTTGAATTGGAAGTAAAATTTTATCCATACGAAATCTATGACCAAACAAAAAATCAAACACTTTACCAGGCTAAAGAAATTGATATTGTTACTCAGCTATAAAGTTGAAGGTTAGGTCTGTTGATAAATTACTAACAAATAATTAATTATCCAGGATATTTTTACGTAATTGCATTCAATGCAGCTTCATCCCTCCCATTTTAGGGGGAGGGAAAGAGGGAGAGGTTGTTCTGCTGAACAACTCCGTGTAGTTTATATAAGTTCGGATCCCCCTTTTTCCCCCTTACGAAGGGGGATAAATCCACCCGATTGGATATTCACAAAGTCTCAAAATTCAGGGCAATTTAACAAAACAATGAAATGGGAAATAATTATTGATTCAAAGAAGAAATAATAAGACATACGGATATACAAATTTAATACAATTTCTCCCC
>JAUZPC010000310.1 GCA_030706105.1 Bacteroidota bacterium
ATGTTTACTAGGCTAACTGATTAAAGAACAACTAATTATAACATAAATTACATAATTTAGAAGAGTTTGTCAAATACAAAAAAAAATCAAAGCTAATGCCCGTTTGGTAAAATTTTCTTATACATTTCTGAAACAGGGCGTTACCTTGGACGAAAAGATAAGAATGTCCGAATAACAATTGGCATTAAAATACAAACAAACATGGAAGTGTGAACAAAGTGAAACATAAAGCAGAATCTGTAGCAAATGGGAATGTATCCTCTCTCAACATTTCCTCAATGGTTTTCTTTCAGCCGTGTTTTTGCTCTTTAATTATTCCTTTAATATTCTAATATTAATAAGATGAGTAAAATATTTTTTGTATTAATAGGGATTGCTTTTTTCTGTTCATATGCCCAAACCGATGAAGTCTATAACAGGTTTCTGTTGGGGAACAGTTATGAGCAGGCGAGTCAGTTTGAAAAAGCAAGACAGCTTTATGAAGAGGTTTATAAAGCCATGCCTAACAATGCACAGTTTTTTGACGCATTAATAAGAGTGGAGCTTCAGCTTAAACGGTATAATGAGGTTAACTTATTGCTGGATCAAAGGATTAGGCAAAACCCCGGAGATATAAACTTGTACGGACTATTAGGCAAGTCATTCTATATGATGGGAAATGAAAACAAGGCGTTTTCCGTCTGGGACGAAGGGCTAAAATATGCCGGGGATGACTATGCTTATAGGATAATTGCCAATTATGCTATCGACAGGCGGGCATTTAATAAAGCGGCAGATATTCTTAAAAAGGGACAGTCAAAATCGGCAGATCCTATTAACTTTTCCTTTGAGCTGGCTAATTTATATGCAATAACCATGCAATTCAAAGAAGCGGCTGAAGAGCTCGCATCCATTCTGAAAAAAATACCTGAACAGGTGCAGATGGTACAAAGCAGACTTTTAACATTTATAAATAAGCCGCTGGCATTAAAGCAGGTAATTAGTGTCTTTGAAAACGAATCAAGGACTAATCAGGTACTGGAAATTCTGGCTTGGTTATACCAGGAAGACAAACAGTGGACAAAAGCATATGAAATAGTTAAAAAACTTGACACTATTACTAATTCAAACGGCGGCCGGTTGCTTGGTTTTGCAGAGTCTGCATACAACTCAAAGGAGTTTCCTATTGCACTTTCAACATTGACTTATATAGTAGAAAACTCTAAGGATCAGAAAACTGTTCTAAAGGCAAAATATACATATACAAGGGCACTGGAAGATCAATTACGTAACGATCTGATAGAAAGTCCGCAGGTATATAAACCTTATTATAAAGAAGCATTCGGCAATAAACAGAAGGTAAAAGATTTAGTCGGAATGTACATCCAGATAGCAAAAGGTAATGAAGGGACCATATTTGCATATGATTCATATTACCGTGCAGGGCTGCTGTGCCAGGACATTGATGATTTGAGCGATGCTGAACAGTACCTTGCTGTAACTGCACAATCAAATGACAAGGAAGTAAGGGCGGCAGGAATTGAAGAATTGGGGGATATTGCACTTAAAAACGGTAATTTGGATAAAGCACTTTCTTATTTTTCTAAGAATGCAGATAATGGAGCAATTTCTGTAAATAAAAGGAATGCCTCTCAATATAAGCTTGCTAAAATATATTTCTATAAAGGTGAATTTCCAAAGTGTAAAGATATGCTGGCAATTGTGACTTCAATTACTGGGGATAATGCAGCAAATGATGCAATTGAACTTTCTTTAATCGTAAATACACAGATAACGGACTCAATAAGTCTTGTCCGGTTTGCAAAAGGAGAATTTTTAACAGAGCAGTGTAAATTTAGAGAAGCACTGGAGGAGTATGAAAAATCTTCCAAAAACCAAAATAATCTTATTATTAATGACCTTGCGGTTTTAAGAATGGCCGAAATGAATTTGGCATTAGATAACTATGAGAATTCAATTAAGATCTTAGAAAGTATTGCGCTTAAAGAGACTCCTGGTATATACGGCGATAAAGCTTTGTTCCTGCTTGGGCAGGTTTATCAGTACAGCATGAAAGATTATAAAAAAGCGGCAGAAATTTATGAAAATTTTCTTGCAAAATACCCTAATTCTATATACCTTGATAGTGCACGTTCAGAAATATTAAATTTGAGAAGTAAATTAAGTTAGAGAAAGTAAATGGCTAAAAAACAGAATCAGAAAGTAGTTAAGTGTTCTTTTTGCGGGAGAGACAGTAGTGAAGTCGGCAGTATGATTGCCGGACCGGATGTTTATATCTGTGATTATTGCATAGGCAGCAGCGTTGATATATTAAAAAGTAATATCGCTGCTTTTAATAATAATGTACCTAAAAAAGAAATTTTGCAAACCCCGCATTCAATAAAAAAGACATTAGATGAGTATGTAGTTGGGCAGGACAGGGCAAAAAAGAATTTAGCAGTTGCGGTTTATAATCATTATAAAAGAATAAATTCTAAAAATTCTTTCTTTGAGTTAGATGATGTAGAAATTGAAAAAAGTAATATTTTGTTGATTGGACCTACAGGTGTTGGAAAGACTCTTTTAGCTCAAACTTTAGCAAAAGTATTGGATGTTCCATTTGCTATTGCAGATGCTACAACACTTACTGAAGCCGGTTATGTCGGTGATGATGTTGAGACTGTCCTTGTCCATTTATTACAAGCTGCGGATTATAATTTAGAACGAGCTCAAAAAGGGATTGTCTATATAGACGAAATTGATAAAATTGCCCGCAAAAGCGAGAGTACATCAATAACAAGAGATGTATCAGGTGAAGGTGTGCAGCAGGCATTATTGAAGATATTAGAAGGCACAATAGCAGGAGTTCCCCCAAAAGGCGGAAGAAAGCATCCTGAACAGAGTTTGATAAATGTTAATACCAAGAACATTTTATTTATTGTGGGCGGAGCTTTGATGGAATAGATAAAATTATAGCCGCGAGAATTAACAAGAATAAAATGGGATTTTCTTCATATGCCGAAGAAGATAAAACATTGGATGCAGATTTGCTCCAATATGTGCTGCCTGAAGATCTTTTAAGATATGGGTTAATTCCTGAACTTATAGGAAGAATTCCTGTGGCAGCTCCTTTACAGCCGTTAAGTGAAGAAGCGCTTAAGCAAATTCTTACTGAACCTAAAAATGCTCTTGTTAAACAGTACAAAAAATTATTCTTAATTGACGGTATTGAGCTTGAGTTTGATCCATTTGCAATGGATGCAATTGTTCAAAAGGCAGTTGACCGTAAAACCGGCGCCCGTGCTTTACGCTCAATAGTAGAAGAATTTATGCTTGATATTATGTTTGAACTGCCTAATAAAGAAAATGTAGATAAATGCATAATCACCAGGGATGTTGTTGAACTGGGTGCAGAGCCTATTTATTTAGAAGCTGACAGAAAATCGGCATAAGTAATCTATGTAATTTTATTACAGGCTGTCCGTCAAGTGAAGGGCAGCCTTTTTTTTGCTAAGTTAAATGATGAATCCCACCAGTCATAATTGACACCAACTCCACAATGTTATATGTGGTCGATACTTAAAAACTCAATAATTTGATAAATTGCTATAGCTCTGGCGCAGTATATATAAAATATTTTAAAAAAAATGTAATGAATATTCTGAGAAAACGGAGACAAGACTTTTTTTTGAGACTGGTTCAAAAGTATAAGAGACAGCCAAAGAGAAATCTAATTGTTTGCAAAACATAAAAGAAGAGTTCTGCATCATGGCAAAAGACATAGCAGATTCCTCGCTTCATTTTCGGAATTATGAAACCCTGGAAGGGTGATATGATTGTAGAATGATACATCGAATAGTCGATAAACCCTGAAAGGGTGACATTATGATTTTTTGTAATTTTTGAATGCAATAGTGTCACCCGTCCCGGGTTTTGTTCTCTTTATTGTCTCATTCTTCTACTATAATTCCACCCTTCCAGGGTTTTATCTGGGTACCCTTTCCCTATAATCATTTCGGGGCTATCTTAAAAACATATAAGATAGGCTTAGAGTAATCTCAATGTAAGTAACCAAAATAAGATATCCAGAATTCCTAAAGAAAACGCTGAAAAAAGAATATTAGGACCAATTCAGAAGTGATAGGGGACAACGTAATTTGATTGCTAAAGCGTCAACATCTGTTAAATTGCATACTATTTCTGACGGAGGTGAGGTTTAAAAAAGGTCCTTTCAAAAATTAGAAAATTGTTTTCTCTTGAGGCAGCTTTTTTTTATTTGTATATTCCTTTATGAAAAAATTCTTATTATTG
>JAUZPC010000311.1 GCA_030706105.1 Bacteroidota bacterium
AAAAATTAAGTTGGATCATTATAACATCTTAATTGTCCGCGCAAGTCAGATGAAAATTGAACTTGTCAAAATAGAACTTATCCAAGATGCTGAATAACAACAACAAACTTGTCCAAAAGTAACCCTTCTGCTTCTTGCCCGCTGAAGGAGAGTTGACTACCGACTGATAATTGCTCCGCTTTTTCCTTTTTTCATTCATATAAAAGAAGTAAATTTAAATTCTGTAAAAAAAATTAGGATTTTGTTGTTAGAATTTAAAATAGATGCCACTGATAAGACTTGTAAAGCCCGCGCCGGTGCCTTTAAAACAGACCATGGAGTTGTAAAAACGCCGATATTTATGCCTGTTGGTACTCAGGGTACGGTTAAAGCTGTAAATCAGTCTTATCTGGAAAAAGACATAAAAGCACAAATAGTTCTTTCGAATACTTATCATCTTTACTTAAGACCCGGTACTGATATTTTAGAAAGCGCCGGCGGGCTGCATAAATTTATGAACTGGAACCTTCCAATCTTAACTGATAGCGGAGGTTATCAGGTTTTCAGCCTTTCTGAATTAAGAAAAATGAAGCATGACGGTGTTGAGTTCAGGTCTCACCTAGACGGTTCAAAACACTTATTTACTCCTGAAAAAGTTATTGGGATTCAAAGAAGCATAGGTTCGGATTTAATGATGCCGCTGGATGAATGTACTCCTTTCCCGTGTACTTATGAATATGCAAAGAAATCAAAGGAACTTACTTCAAGATGGGCGGTTTTGAATAAAGAAGCTTTTGTTAAAAGTAAACCGCTTTATGGCCATAATCAATATTTGTTCGGGATCGTTCAGGGCAGCGTTTATAAAGATTTGCGTGAAGCTTCGGCTCGTGATCTTATGGCTCTTGATTTTGACGGCCATTCAATTGGCGGTTTAGCTGTGGGCGAACCCGCAGAAAAAATGTATGAAATTGTTGATTTTGTTACAGATATACTGCCTGAGAATAAACCCAGGTATCTTATGGGCGTTGGCAGGCCTGAAAATATTCTTGAAGCAATTGAGCGCGGTGTTGATATGTTCGACTGCGTTATGCCTACCAGAAATGCCCGTAATGCAAACTTGTTTACCTCAAACGGAATTTTATCTATGAGGAACAATAAACATAAAGATGATTTTTCGCCTGTTGATGATCAATGCGATTGTTACACTTGCATAAATTACTCAAGGGCATATTTAAGACATCTTTTTATTGCAAAAGAAATTTTAGCTTATGAATTAGCTACAATACACAACCTTCATTTTTATCTTAACCTTGTTACTGAGGCAAGACAAAAAATTATTGAGGGCTGTTTTAATGAATGGAAATTAGATAAAGTAAATAAAATAAAAAAACATACGGAGGTAAAGTGAACTTAATTATTGCAATGGCCGGTCAACCTGGTCAGGATGGTGGTAGCGGAATGATTTCTACTATTATTATGTTTGGTGCAATGTTCTTGATTTTCTATTTCATGATTATCAGACCACAGCAGAAAAAAGCTAAAGAAAGAGAAGCTATGCTGAATAATCTTGAAAAGGGTGATAAAATTGTTACTACTGGCGGAATTCATGGTACTGTTGCAGGTATTGAAGAAAAAACTATTTTATTACAGATTAGTGATAATGTTAAGGTAAAAGTTGAGCGTTCTGCTATTGGCGTTATTTTACCTAAAAACAAATAAGTGAATTAATAAAGTTTTAGTTGAGGTTTTAAATGTTTTGCACAGTTGAAGAAGCCATTGATGATATTCGTAATGGCAAAATTATTATTGTAGTTGATGACGAGGATAGGGAAAATGAAGGAGACTTTATTTGTGCTGCCGAATATGTTACTCCTGATATTATTAATTTTATGGTTACCCATGGCAGGGGTATGGTTTGTGCCGCAGTAGCGGGTAAGAGGCTGGACGAACTTGGACTTCCTTTAATGGTAGAGTCTAACAATGCTTTGCATGGTACGCAGTTTACTGTTACTATTGATGCTATTGAGGGTACAACCACCGGCATCTCGGCGGCAGACAGAGCCCATACTATAAAAAAGATTATTGATAAAAATTCTACATCTGCTGATTTTGCTCGTCCCGGGCATATTTTTCCGCTTCGTGCTTTTAATGAAGGAGTTTTAAGAAGGGCCGGCCATACAGAAGGAGCAGTTGACCTGTGTAAGATGGGTAACTTGAGCCCTGCAGGTGTTTTATGCGAAATTATGAAAGAAAACGGAGAGATGGCACGTGTGCCGGATCTTTTTATAATTGCTGAAAAATTTAATCTTAAAATAGTTACTATCAAAGATATTATTCAATATCGTCTTAGTAAAGAAAAAATGATAGAAAAAATTACTGAGATAAATTTTCCTACACAGCACGGTCAATTTAGATTACATCTTTATAAAGATCTTCTTGATGGCAAAAAACAAGTCGCGTTAGTTAAAGGAGAAATTGATTCTGATAAACCTGCACTTGTTAGAATGCATTCTGAGTGCTTGACAGGTGATGTTTTTCATTCTTTAAGATGTGACTGCCATGACCAATTAAATAAAGCTATGGATTTAATTGAGGCAGAAGGCACCGGTGTTCTTGTATATATGAGGCAGGAGGGGAGAGGTATTGGCTTAGCTAATAAAATACTTGCCTATAAACTGCAGGAAGAAGGCAAAGACACAGTTGAAGCTAATGAAGAATTAGGATTTAAAGCTGATTTGCGTGATTATGGAATCGGAGCACAAATTCTGCTTGACCTGGGTGTTAGAAAAATAAAGCTTTTAACCAATAATCCTAAAAAAATTGTTGGATTGAAAGGTTATGGATTAGAAATTACAGAAAGAGTTCCCATTGAAATTAAACCGAATGAGAATAATGAAGAATATCTCAAAACAAAGCGGGATAAGATGGGGCATTTGATTCTAAACGGTGAGTAAAAAAAAGGCGTCCGAATTCGGACGCCTTTTTTATTATTATTGTAAATATATTTTTTAAAGAGTACCTTCCCAACTTAAGCATTATAGGGAGATAACGATGACTTTATATAAAAATAAAATATTGATAATTGTATATGTATTGTTACTTGTTCCTTGGCCTGTTCTATGTCAAGACAATGATAGATTGTTCAATAAGAACGAGATAAATTATCTGGCATATAAAATAAGTATGATACAGATGGCTTATGATTGTAATAAAAGCTATTTTCCTTCTCCTCAGGATAGTACAAATGAAATATATAAAGATGCAACAATGTTTTTATATAATTTGCCAATATTCAGAATAATGAACTTTGATGAGTTTAATAGTCACAGACCGGAAATAAATATGAACATACTTTTTCCGGAAAAAAATGAATATGGGATTTATACCTATGAAGTATTTGATGATTTAACAAAACGGTATGTCCTATCCATAACCAATAGAGGTAAAATATATTTGTTACATAGTTTTGAGAAAGATGATTTCAAAAAATTCATCATTGACTCTTATAATCAGATCGATGAAAACAGGAAAGCATTAGATGTAGTAAAATTATATTATATTGTAAAATTTAACAGTGGCATTGATTCTTCAATTATTATTGACAATAATAATATTAATGATTTTGCAAAATTCAAATCTCTTATAAGGCCCCTTGATATTCAAAAAGTCAATGAGGGCTATAAGATAAATTTCTTTACGATATCACGGAATTCAAAAACAATTTATTTGAACGACATGTTAATTTCCTATTGTGGAGATATTACTTTTAATCGAAAAATCATCAAAGATCCCGATACTTATTTCCGATGATGATTTTAATCCTTGATTTAATGTCGTTATCATTTTTAAACGGATTAACTTGATTGGAAAGTTTCCATTTTGCCGCTAAAATCAAGTAATCAGGAAAATCAGGCAAATCAAGGTTCAGACATTTTTATGGGTTTCCATCGGGAAAGCAGGATGTTGCGCTAACACAAATAAAAAATATCCAGCCTGCCATTTTAATGGTGGGTGATTATGAGTAGTATTTGTATTGCGAGCTACAGAGTAGCGATATGTTAGTAGAAAAAATGCTTTGCGGAATTCAGGAGCTCCATGGGAGCGGTATGTTGTTTTTGTTTCCATAAAAACTATTTATATTTCGCCCCCAAGGGACTATTATGGTCACGGTATCATATGGGTTTCTACTAACATATCGCAACTACGTTGCTAAATTATTTTTTCTTTTGAGAAAGAAGCCAGTCATACAATTCCGGAGTGCTGTATGTCTTTGTCCATGAGTTGTGTCCT
>JAUZPC010000312.1 GCA_030706105.1 Bacteroidota bacterium
CAGGATCCGTTTTATAAAGCTATTTTCACTGCATGGGCAGACCAGCCTTTCAAAGAAGAACTTAGAGATATTGTTACTTCTATGGGCCTTGAATACTGGTACGGAAATCCGCAGGACTTTTTATTTGCCCTTAGAGCAGGTTTCTTCTATGAAGATCCTTCTTATGGAAACAGAAAGTTTATGACCTTTGGCGCTGGTATTCGCTATGACTCATATGGCTTCGATTTCTCTTATATTACAACAGATATCTTTAAAGGCGGTGAAAACCATCCTTTGTCAAACACTTTAAGATTTTCTGTACTCATAAATTGGGGCTCTGTTCCTCAAACAACAAAAGGTTTACCAAGAGGAATTTAAAATTTTATGAAGAAGGCTTTTCTCTTTCTGTTTATTACTTTAGGTTTGGGCAATTTATTTGCCCAAACTTTTACTCCTAATCTTAGTGCCAAATCTCTTTTATCCCCTAAAGATAATGTTACTACCATAAAGATTTTGGCAGTTATTGCTGATTTCCAACAGGATAAAGATGATGCAACTACCGGTAACGGTAAATTTGGATCTATTTATTCTAAAGATTATGGACAAACTATCCTCGATCCATTGCCGCATGATAATAAATATTTTCAGGCTCATTTAGAATTTGTTAAAAATTATTATCGTAAAGCTTCTAAAGGCAAAGTGGTGGTAGAGTTTACTGTTCTGCCAAGTGTTATAACTGTTTCTAAAACTATGAAAAACTATTCTCCGGCTTCAAAGTCTGAAGACTTCAAACCTTTAGGTGATTTTGCGGCAGAAGTTTGGAAAAAAGCAGATTCTATAAATCCCGGATTCAATTTTTCGGATTATAACACTTTTATAATTTTTCATGCAGGCGTAGGCAGGGACATTTCTTTACCTGGCAGTTTAGGCATTGAAAGGGATTTACCTTCTATTTATATGAGCTTAGCCTCTTTACAAAAATATTATAATGATAATTCATTTAAGGGCTTTCCTGTTTCAAATAATTTTTACATAGAAAATACCGCTGTAATGCCTGAGACGGAAAGCAGGGAATTATCTTCTTATAATACAAATTATTTATTTCAGATAACAATAAACGGTTTACTTGTTTCTACAATTGCAAGCAGACTGAGGCTTCCTGATTTGTTTGATACTAAAACAGGTTTAAGCGCTATCGGCAGGTTTGGTTTAATGGATGGGCAGTCAATTTTTGCTTATAATGGTTTGTTTCCTCCTCAGCCCTCTGCCTGGGAAAAAATATATTTAGGCTGGGCTGAACCAATTGAAACAAATTTGTTAAGTAATAAACTAAGTTTATCTGCTTCTGAAACTGCAGGTGCAGAAGATACTACAATCCTGAAAGTGCAAATAAATCCGGATGAATATTTTCTTTTGGAGAACAGACAGCGTGATGTAAATAAAGATGGTGCTAAACTCAAGCTGGTTATAAATGGCGATACTGTTATAAAAACATTCCCTAAAGACACTACCGGCTTTTACAGTTATGCTGTTGACTCTGTTTACGGTGTCCTAGTTGATATTGATGAATTGGACTGGGCGCTGCCGGGAAGTGGAATTCTCATTTGGCATATTGATGATAAAGTGATTAATGATAATATAGGTGCCAATACTATAAATACTAATAAAGAACATCGTGGTGTTGATGTTGTTGAGGCAGACGGCATTAAAGAGATTGGCGAAAAATTTACTACTCTGACCGGTGATGTCGTTATTGGTGAAGGTTCTGATCTTGATTTGTGGTATGCCGGTAATAAAGGACATTTTTATACAAACAAGTTTAATAAGGATACACGTCCAAGTTCACGGGCTTTTGACGGAACAAACAGCCAGATTTCAATTTCGAATTTTTCCGCTATTGCAAATAAAATGACTGCTGATATTAGCATCAAAGATTCTTTAATGACTCCGGTATTAAGTATACCCCTATCGGAATCGCCTTTGAATATAATCCCAATACCTTTTACAAGAAATTATTTTACTTATTATTTTGGGACACAAAAATTATCAGCATACATAAATGGGAATAAATTTACTTCAGATGACTTCTCAACTGATGACGCGAATACTACATTTATTACAAAAAATGATGTTATTGTTGCAGGAAAGTTCGGTAATAAATTAAATTTTGCTCATATTGTAAATGATTCTCTAATAGTTAAATCAATAACTATTGATACTACTGGATACAATGATTTCTTTGCAACTACACGCAATGACTCAGTCCGGTTGGTAATAGTTAAAGACTTGAAATTTTATTTCTATGATCTTAATAATTTCCCGGAAAATGGGATCAATTTAATTGATTCTCTGTCTTTTGCAAAATCCAACTTATTTTACATGGGTAGTGCATCGATGGATGATTATAGTGCAATAATTGCATCTGATAAACCATACAATGGGAACTATTCTTTTTTTGACAGTAAGGGGAATGTAGTTGCTTTTAAGAGTTTGAGAGGACTTAAAGTAACAAAAAATAAATCAGGTGAAATTATATCGATCCTGACTGCTGGCGATGGAGTTTATGTTGTAAATAATGGAAAAATTACTTCAACTATTAAATTTGAAAGCAAACAGACTTCCCCTGTCGTTATTGGCGATATAAAAGGAGATGGTGAAAATTATATCCTTTATATGGAAGATAATTTACTCTATGCAAGGAATATGGCAGGATCAATGGCAGAGAACTTCCCGATGAAATTGGATGTCGATTTACCTGAAATGATGACGGTCCCCCTTCCTCATTCAACAGGGGTACATAATGCTAATTTATCCAGAAATATCAATAAAATATTAGTTGGTGATGTTATTGGAGACTCGAAAGCTGAAATTATGGTGATCGACTATAATGGAAAAACATTTATGATTGACGGAAAATCCGGAAAAATAAATGAGCCTTTCCCTGTCTGCACAAATATTTCGTATGCAAGTTATCCCATTCTAAGCAAATTTAATGGTGAAAGTGATATATCAATAGTTACCCAAAAATCAACTCTTGATGTCTATAAAATTGGTACCGGATCGGGTACAATTCAATGGGCTGGTCCGAATAGTAATTTACTAAATAATAACTTTGTTTTGCCTGCTGGTAAAAGTAATTTTACAAGCAGCTTTTTCCCGGAAAACAAAGCTTATAATTATCCTAATCCTGTTTACGGCACTTCAACCACCATAAGATATTTTGTTAATGAAGACTCAAAGGTTAACATTAAAATATTTGATTTAGCCGGCGATTTAGCCGGAGAATTGAACCAGGATGCCCGAGGCGGTTATGATAATGAAATTATCTGGAACGTTGAAAAAATTCAAAGCGGTGTTTATCTTGCCAGAATTAAGGCTGATGGTGTTAGCGGGAAATCTGCTAATAAAGTTATCAAAATTGCAATTATTAAATAATAAAATATAATAGTTTATAATGAAGTTTTTTCCTAAAGTTGTTGTCTTATTCGCTTTATTAAGCAGAATTGTGTTTCCTCAGTTTACTGAATTTCATCCTGAACTAAAATGGTTTACTATTAAAGGTGAACACGTTGAAGTTCATTACCATGAAGGAGCTGAACGCACTGCCATAACAGTTGCTAAAATTGCCGATGAAGTGTGGGGGCCTATCACTTCTCTTTACCAATATGAACCGCAAACAGTTCATTTTGTTATTAAAGATATTGATGATTATTCAAACGGTGCAACATACTTTTTTGATAATAAAATTGAAATATGGACATCCGCTTTAGATTTTGATCTGAGGGGTACTCACAATTGGTTGAGGAATGTAATCTCTCATGAGTTTACGCATATGGTGCAAATACAATCTTCTATGAAAGCAACCAGAACTCTCCCCGCTGCTTTTCTTCAGGTTATGAGCTATGAAGATGAAAGAAGGCCGGATATCCTTTACGGTTTTCCAAATATCGTTGCCAGCTATCCTATTGCCACCATCAACGTTCCTTCGTGGTTTGCTGAAGGTACTGCTCAGTATATGAGAAAAGAGTTGGATTATGAAAGATGGGATTCTCACAGGGATATGATTCTTCGTTCTTATGCTTTAGATAATAAAATGCTCTCATGGAATGAGATGGGTGTTTTTGGAAAAACCAGCTTAGGTAATGAGTCTGTTTACAACGCAGGTTTTGCTTTAACTAAGTTTATTGCAATTAAGTACGGTGAAGATAAACTTAGGGAAATTTGCAGAGCTTTAGGTAAATGGAAAAACTGGACTATGGA
>JAUZPC010000313.1 GCA_030706105.1 Bacteroidota bacterium
AATAGAGCCGGCGTTTTAATTGCTTTTCTCGACAGTCCCCAACAGGGCGCCAAAGACATCCCAACTACAAAGGTATTGTTTGAGGGAGATTCTGTTAAAATAATTGCAAACAACATCAGTGCTATGTTCCAGGGAAAACTTATTAAGGACAGTTCAATTATAAAAGGGATTTGGTATCAAATTGGTAAAATGTTTCCACTGAATTTATCAAAAACCGATAAACCTCTTACTATAAACAGGCCTCAGGAACCTAAGGGCCCATACCCATATAATGAAGAACAAGTCTCCTTTAAAAACAAAAAAGCAAATATTAACCTGGCTGGCACTCTAACCACTCCTAAAACCGGGTCAAAATTTCCGGTGGTTGTTATGATTACAGGTTCCGGCCCTCAGGATAGAGATGAAAATATTTTTAACCATAAACCTTTTAAGGTTATCGCTGATTATCTTACCAGACTTGGAATTGCAGTATTAAGATTTGATGATAGAGGGACCGGGAGTTCAGAAGGTGATTTTAGTAAAGCTACAACTCAGGATTTTGCCGGAGACGTAACTGCTGCTGTTGACTATTTAAAAAGCAGAAAAGATATTAATAAGAAAAAGATTGGATTAATTGGGCATAGTGAAGGAGGCATCATCGCCCCTATTTGTGCGGTTAACTCAAAAAATATTTCTTTCATAGTACTGCTTGCCGGAACAGGCGTTAAAGGAGACGAACTTCTCTTAGAGCAGACCAGATTAGTTAGTCTGGCTTATGGTATGGATACTGCCACAATCAACAGATCTCTTGATTTGGCAAAAAAAATATATCCCGAACTTCAAAAAGAGCAGGACAACAAGATATTGACAAAAACTCTGGAACAATTATATACACAATACTGGAATTCACTTCCCGAAAGCCTAAAGACGGAACAGCCCCTGCCTACTCTGATAAGACAGTCTCAGGCTTTAACTTCCCCCTGGTTCAAATACTTTGTAGGTTATGATCCTTCAAAGATGTTGAGAAAAGTTAAAATTCCTGTTTTAGTTTTGAACGGAAGCAACGATTTGCAGGTTCCTCCAAAGCAGAATTTACCCGCAATTGAAAAGGCTTTGAAGCAAGCCGGTAATAAAGACTACAAGATAGTTGAAATTCCGGGGTTGAACCATTTATTCCAGCATAGTAAAACCGGGTCAACCGGTGAATACGCATCAATAGAAGAGACCTTTGCCCCCGAAGCTCTAAAGATTTTGGGTGATTGGATATTAGAAAAGACAGCGAAATAATTCACAAAAAAAGCCCGGTGCTAAACCGGGCTTTTTTTTATAATTTAATATTTAAGAATTCCTCAACAAGAGGGATACCTCCAAATAAAGCTGCATCATCCTTTAACTTTGTTGCTTTAATTTTAAGTCCCTTTGCAGAGTCCTTTAGAACTTCTTTGTTAAAAGCCTCTTTAATTAATGGAAGCATGTAACTATCCAGAGCTTCGATAACTCCGCCGCCAAGTATAATGAGATCCAGGTTAAGCATATTTGTTACACTGGCTAAAACCCGGCCTATAGTAATGCAAGCATTATTTATATGCGAAGTTACAACCTTATCATTATGTTTTACAGCATATGCCAGGGCTTTGCTTTTTATGGGTTGTCCCGGCTGTATAATTTTGGAAATGATAGATTTTTTTCCTGCCCGTAAGTCCTTCTTAATATTTTTAACAATAGCAGGCCTGCTTGCGATGGCTTCAAAACACCCTCGCTGTCCGCATCCGCAGAGAGGTCCGTCCTGTTTAACCTTCATATGCCCAATTTCACCGGCGCAATAATTTGCACCCCTGAATAACTTACCGTCAAAAATTAGCCCGGCCCCAATACCGGTACCGACAAAAACTACAAGCATATCTTTAGCTTTTTTTCCGGCCCCGAAATATTTTATTCCCAATGCCCCAAGATTTACATCATTTTCAATCAGAACGGGGAAAGGGAGAACAGCCTCAAGCTTTTCCTTAATTTTAAAATTCTTTATTTCCAAATTTGGAGCCAAGCCTATAACACCGGTAAAAGGATTAACAGAACCCGGGACTCCCAAACTTACTGCCGAGATATCCACCTCTGCTAAATTAGCGGCATCTATGGTTTTATATATAATATCCTTTAGAATATCAATATAATCCACTTGCGATGCCCCTCTTTTAGAAGGCTGCTTAACTCTGGCAATAATTCCGTCTTCGGTGTTCAACGCTGCTGAGAGGATTTTGGTCCCTCCCATATCAATCGAGATAATATATTTTTTCTTCAGAAGACCTCCTAAAAAGCATATATTTAATTTTTTGGAAACATAATAAAAATAAGAAAAAGAAAGTTTGTTAGCAATGATAGTAAATCTTTTTACAAATAGTTGAAGAGTCTGTTTTTATATAAAACAATTCAGACAGGTGGACTATTTTTCAGTTTAATATCATCATTTTTTTAAGTAGAATTGTTGTTTGATTATTAACAATTTATGCACGTAAAACCACTAAAAAAATTTGGTCAGAATTATCTGGCAGATAAAAACATAATTGGCAAAATTGCTGCTGAAGTAAATCCTCTTCCCGAAGATAATATATTAGAAATTGGTCCTGGATTAGGCAGTTTAACTGAATTTCTTTACGGTAAGTCTGATAATTTTACTGCTGTAGAAATTGACACAAGGGTGATTGATGATTTGAGATCACGATTTCCAAACTTAAACCTAATTAATGATGATTTTTTAAAGACCGACTTAGCCCCTATTGCAAGAGCCGGGAAATTAAAAGTTGCCGGGAATATACCCTATAATGTTACTTCACCCATTATATTTAAATTAATAGAGAATAATTCTCTTGTTAGTGATGCAGTTTTAATGGTTCAGCTTGAAGTAGCTCAAAGGATGAATGCCCAAATGGGGATAAAAGACTATGGAATATTTGCAGTTATTTTGAAGTACTTTACTGAAGTTACGTTGTGTTTTAAAATTTCCCGTAATGTCTTTTTTCCAAGACCGAATGTTGACTCTGCATTAGTTCACCTACATTTTAGACAAATAGATCAGGACAAAGAGTTCCAAAAAAAGTTTATTCAAGTAGTTAAAGCTTCGTTCGGCAACCGTCGTAAGACTTTAAAAAATTCGCTAAGTAACAGCATATTTGCGGGCAATGATTTCAGCATCTCAGGAATTGATTTGTCTAAAAGAGCGGAGCAGCTTACAGTTGATGATTTTATGATTTTAACCAATACTGCCCTACAGTTTAAATAATTACTTTTTCATTCATAATTTTTAGTCAATAATGGACAAAAAATCAATCTTACAAAGTCTTAAGGCATACGATCTGGTAATTAGTGTATTTTATATCTTTCTGATAATTTACATCGTTGTTTTTTACCCACTGGTTCCAAGAAACAATTTTTTTATTGCCCATAATATTTTCATAATTATGTTTACTTTCTTTTTAGCATACTGTGAAAAGAGATATAACAATAAATTCTGGAAGATGCTGCATTACTGGTATATTGCACCTTTGATTTTAATTACATTTGAAGAGCTGTATTACTTAATTAAACCGGTACGACAAGTTGATTTTGACTGGTTGTTTATAAAAGTGGACCACTGGTTATTTGGAGTGAATCCAACTGAAGTCTTATATAAGATTTCATGTCCATTATTAACTGAGACACTGCAGATTGTGTATGGTTTATTTTACCTTTTACCCGTTATTCTAATTCTGGCCTTGCTAAAAAAGAAACGATATAAAGCTTCTGACTATGCTGTTTTTTCAATAATTTATGGTTTTTATTTATCATATCTTGGCTATTTTGCTTTACCCGGCATTGGCCCAAGGTTTACTCTGCATGAATTTAAGAATATAGATAAAGAGCTCCCAGGGTTAGTACTTACGCAGCCGTTAAGAGTATTTACGAATAATGGGGAATCAATACATCCGGATACTCCTAATCCTGCAGATGTTGTTCAAAGAGATGTCTTCCCCAGCGGGCATACTATGCTTACATTAATAACAATGTATCTGGCAATCAGGCTAAAAAGCAGGTCAAGATACTTTATTGTTCCCGTGGGAACGATGCTTATTTTTGCAACTGTATATCTCCGGTATCACTATGTTATTGATCTTATTGGGGGAGCTGCTTTTATGATGTTCTCTCTATGGACAGGCAGGCTGTTGTTTAACTGGTGGCAGAAAAAACTTGGTAAGGATGAGTTTTACTGGGCTCA
>JAUZPC010000314.1 GCA_030706105.1 Bacteroidota bacterium
ATCAGGCCAAAATGACGAGTAAAAGAGAGAATATACAGTGGCTAAAGCCCAACCGCGTGGAGCGGTGATCTGTTATCCACGGGCTAAAGCACCGTGGCTATTTAAAGGCAATGGGACTAAATTTAGTTATATAATTAAAAGATTTCTCTGCCGATAAACCGGCATCGAAATGACAAACTCTGCTAACCCGGGGCTATTTCTCTAATAATGAGTAGTATTTGGATTTGGAGCTACAGAGTAGCGATATGTTAATAGAAAAAATGTTTTGCGGAATTCAAGAGCTCCATGGGAGCGGTATGTTGCTTTTATTTCCATAAATACCATTTGCATATTTGCTTGAAAATTAAGAAAGTTATGAATGCAGGGTGGGGAATGAAAAAGTTAGCAGGAAATAAGCCGGCAAGTCTCAATAGCTTTACCGGCTTATTAATGGAGAATTTATTTATATAAATAATATTTTTGTGATAATTTTTTAAAAGATTTAATATCTTTTTCTAAGTAATCTTGAATATCTGAGTATTTATAATTTTTGGAGAACATTTCTCTGATTTTAGAAGTGCCGTTCACTTTGTCAAACATATCCCATCTGGATTTACTCATTTCAAAAATATTTTTATCCGGGTACATCTCATGATGTACTTGAAGGAATAAATATTGTAAACTCATTAAGTTCAATTTCTTTGAATCAATTATGTGTATTTGTACTCCATGCAAATTCTCTTTTGAATGGTCGCCGTAGTAAGGTTTAAAAGTCAGAGGTCTAAAGATAACTCCTTGTAAACCTAAATCATTAAGCTTTTTTGCAAGCGTTGCTCCATCAATCCATTCGGCTCCAAATAATTCAAAGGGCAAAGTATATCCAACACCTTCGGAGATAATTCCCAACTCACCCAAAATACCTGTAGTAACATAATTTTCTGCAAGATTGCTATGTGGGAGGTGAGGGGAAGTTGGTACCCAGGGTAAACCGGTTTGTTCAAATTTCATTTCTCTTTTCCAGCCTTTCATGGGAACAACTGTCAAACTGCATTTCTTATGATTATTAAGCAGTCCTTCTTCATTCACAAGTTTAGCCAGTTCTCCGCAGGTTAGCCCATATACATATGGAATTTTAAATGCACTTACAAAAGAGATAAAACCGTCTTCAACAATGTTACCTTCTATTCTGTTTCCATTCAATGGATTAGGTCTGTCTAAAACAATTAAAGGAATGTTATTCTCTGCGCATGCTTCCATTACTTTACCCAGAGTAGAGATATATGTGTAAGATCTGCAACCAATATCCTGAATGTCATAAATCAATACATCAACATTTTTAAGCATTTCAGGAGTCGGTTTATATGTTTTTCCATATAAAGAAAAGACTGGAACTCCGGTCTCTCTATCTTTAGAATTATCAACATCATCCCCGGCTGAAATATCTCCTCGCACGCCATGCTCCGGACCAAACAAAGCTGTTAATTTTACTCCTTTTGCATTAAATAAAATATCTACTGTCGAAACTAACTTAGAATCAACACCTGTAGGATTGGTAACCAACCCAACTCTTTTTCCTTTGATGATATCAAAACCTCTGTCTCTTAGAACTTCAATACCTGTTTTAACTTTTGGTTGAGCAAAAAAGAGAACCGGAATAAACATCAACAATAAAAACTTTTTCATTTGTTTAAACTCTCTGTAATTTGAAAAATAATAAAACTAACTTCAGCTTTAATTGACTCAATTAAATTTAATGAATTTGCTAAAAGCTTATCTGCCTCATTGTTATTATTAAGACTTTTACAATTAATCAAAACATTAAAAAAAGCTCCCTGAGCTGCGGTTTGTATTAAGGATGCTGCAACTCCGGCATCAGATAAGGAGTTTTGGTTTCCTTTTTCGGCAATAATCTTAATTAAAGAGGGAAGTGCACTGCATTTGCTAAGGACTTCTGCAGGAACTCTTGCGGCTTCCAAAGTAGCTGATTCAATTTGTTCAGAGCGGGCTCTTTTTTCATCATCTGTTTCCTTTGGGAGTTTAAAAGCTTCCATTACCTTATCAAACGCTGCATTATCTTTATTTGCTAATTCTATAAAATTAACTTTATATTTTTCCAATTCCACTTTAACGGACTTCATTTCTTCTTCAACAGAAAGATACTTTTTCTTTCCGATTGTTAAGTTGCTTACCATTATTCCTAAGCAGGAAGAAAGAACTCCGCATAATGCAGCAACATTACCTCCACCCGGAGTGGGGGAATTTGAAGACAGATCATCTAAATAATCTTTTAACGTGTTTTCTATATTCATTATCTTACCTTCTATTGTATCATAAAATCAATAATTTTCTTTTCTTTTTCAAAAAGATTTAAAGTGCTTAAACCTAAATTCTCTATTGCAATATCAACTAGTTTAGTTTCGTTTAATTCTTTGCCCTGTGAGTAATATTTTCCGGCTTGCAATAATGATTCCAGAGGTACAAGACCTACTATTTCACTACCATCAACCTCAACGCCCAAACGTTTTGCTTCTTTTTTTACTTCCTCATAGGCTACATGGATAGGAGTGATATTGTAATTAGTTAAGTTCATTGAGACTTGAGTTATATTGTACTTCTCTAAAGCAACGCCCATTCCTTTAACATTTTTTAGTCTGCCCGGTATATTAACAGTTTTCCCATCAACTTTTATAATTTTACCGTCACTGTCACGTTTAGCTCTGCCTGATTCTCTTAGCAATTCTGCAATTTCTTTAGAATATTTCAAATCAGTTGAACAAATGTTTACATTATATGCAACTAAGAAAAATCTTGCTCCGGTTACAATAGCTCCTAATTTAGGATTAAAAACAGCTTTACCATAGTCAGGCAGCCACTCCGGATTTTTTAATTTTTCTTCCAATCCCTCATATTCACCTTTTCTAATTGATGAGAGGTTTTTTCTTTCCGGTTTTCTTGCAGAATCTTCATATAGGTAAACCGGGACGTCAAGCTCTTCAGAAATCCTTTCTGCAAAAAGTTCAGATATTCTTATGCACTCTTCCATTGTTGTGTTTTTTACAGGAATGAAAGGAACGACGTCAATTGCTCCTAATCTGGGATGTCCACCTTTATGTGTTCTCATGTCTATCTTAGAGGCAGCAGCTTTACACGCATTTACAGCTCCATTAAAAATACCGTATTCATCACCGGCAAGAGTTACAACCACTCTATTATAATCACCATCGGGCTCAAGATTGAGTAATTTGCAGCCGGGTGTGTTCTTTACTGCTTCACTAATTATTTCAAAGGTGGAATTATTTTTACCATCACTAAAATTTGGGACACATTCAATAATTTTCAATTATAGACTCCTTTTTGTAAATTATATTTCCATTTTTTATTGTTATATAATTTAAATTTTTACCAAAATTATATACTAAATCTGAATAATCATCTGTTTCTAAAACTGAGAAATCAGCTTTCTTGCCTATCTCAATACTTCCTCTATCTTTGCTTAATAATAAGGCATTTGCCGCATTGAGGGTATAGGCAGAAATAACTTCTTCAATTGTCATTTGCATATTTAAAGCTGCCAAGCCCATAATTACGCTAATATTACTTATACTGCAAGAGCCAGGGTTGTAATCTGAAGCCAAAGCAGTAATAATATTATTGTCAATAAGTTTGCGTGCAGGTGCATAATTGTATTTTTGAAACAGGGATACACCCGGCAGCAATACTGCGGTAGTATGGGATTTTGCTAATTTATTAATATCTTCGTCTCTAAGAACTTCTAAATGATCAACGTTGGCAATATTAAACTTATCAATTAAGTCTATACCCCCAATATTATTAAACTGTTCAGTATGCAGAGCAAGCTTAAAACCCAATTTATTGGCAGCATCAAATACACGTTCAATATCATTAACAGAAAAAGCTGTATCTTCAATAAAAGCATCGCAAAAAACAGCGAGCTGCTCATTTGCAATTGCCGGGAGCATCTTGTTTATTATAAGATCAATATATCCTGCATGATTACTTTTAAATTCAGGCGGATAAGTATGAGCGCCTAAAAATGTAGGTATTATATCAATAGGGAACATCTCATTTAGATCTTTTATCGCTCTAAGAAGTTTAATTTCATTCTCAAGATCCAAACCATAACCGCTTTTTATTTCTAAAGTTGTAACACCTTGCTGAATGAAGTAATTAATTCTTGGTATGGCAAGCTGCACCAATTCTTCAAAAGTAAGGTCGCGAACG
>JAUZPC010000315.1 GCA_030706105.1 Bacteroidota bacterium
CATAGTTCAATACAAAAGGATGCCCGTTTCCGCGCCAGTTTCCTCCGTCTCTGTTAAAACCATCAACTATAAGTATTTTCTTAGTGCTTACTTTTTTAGAAGCACCCATTACATTAGACCAGTTGCTTTCAGTAAAGTATGGTGAATTATTAAGTACACTTGAGATACGATAATATTCAACATCGTTTGTCATATTATAGGAAGTAACATTACCTTTAAGTGTGTTTTCATCCATAACCATAGTCCAGGCTGAACCGTCCACGGATTTATATAACCTATATCCTTTAACACCTGTAGTGTCACAAGACCAGTTCAATTTGGCAAGATTGTCAGTATTAAACAAAGCTGATAAAAGAGTAGGCTGCTGCAATGAAAAATCGTTTGCCATCTGGTTATAATATCTTGGAGAATAAGCAGTCAAATCAGATGGAGCATAACTCCAGTAAGAGACACCCCAGTCACGCCCGGATGATTCAACAACTCTTAGAGTACCGTTTGAAGCTAAGTCCACATACATTCGCACATGTCCTGACTTGAGAACGGCATCGCCCGGTTTCATTTGGTCCCAGCCCGTATAGAGGGTGGTAATATCAGGCATGGCGCTTGTTGAATAATGACTGCTAAGCTGCCAGCAGCGGCTTACAAAGCCTGAGCAGTCAACTCCAACAGCATATGAAGAAACTCCCGCTGTATTTATATCTCCGGCATATTTACCGGCAGAAATACCTGAATTATATTGTGCAATTGTATTAAATCCTCCCCATTTATAAGGGACTTTTGAGTTCACTCCAACTATTAACCATGACGGGGTTCTTACAACATCGCCGTCCGGACCTGTAACATCTGAAGGAGCCAGGTTATTTAATTTGCATGAATATTTGTTTAATACATAAGTTTCGCCAATGTGCAGGGCAGTAGCGCGCCCGACGGCTATTTTCTCACCCGTGCTTATTTGATAAACCGGCTCTTTAACAGGCTCCAAATTGTTATAATGGAATTCATAGTTGTATTCTGCCGGATATTTTATTACACCTTTTGTGTTAGTTGATAAACCGCTCCATTTAATTACTGATATTTTATCTTTTTCCGAAAGTAATTGATAAAGATTACCATCTGAATCAATTTGAAAATCTCTTACAGTATAGATATACTTAATTGAAGGTATTTCTAAGACTGAAAGTACTCTGCTTTCCGAAGATACAGTATATACTTCTCTTTTAACTTTTAACGGTACTTCCGTAATGTACGTCTCAATGAGGATATAGGAATTAGAATTTTTATCTATACCTATAAGGTCTGCATAAGCTAAATTAGAAGGGAAGTTTAATTTTAAAGATTTGTTAAAGTCAGGCAGTAAATAATTTATATCAAGTTCATTTTTGTTTTTAACTGAAATACTTATTTTATCATTTTTTAAGTTTAAAAGTTCACCATCAGTGTCAGAAAATATATTTTCAGTATTATTTATAAATATTTTTTTATACTTAACATTATTGAATTTATATGCCGGCGCAGTACTATTTAATTTTTGAAGGTCCTTTGAACTAAAAATAAAATCCTTAGTGCTGTTATTAGTAATAACCTTATTGACCAGTTTGTTATTATTATAACAATAGCTTTCCTGTGAGTCACAGGCAGTCAGCCAAATATTATCTTTATCAATATCAAATGAAGAAATAAAATAAACCCCACAGTTCTCGGTTCTCATTTGAATAGGGATGTCCGAATATTTTTTCTCGAAAATTTTTAAAAAATTAACCTGCGCATTTAAAGGAATACCAAATAAAAATAATATAATTGATAATAGTAGTACTTTCTTCATTATTGCCTCAATTGAATTTTTATAGAGCTAATTCGTCTCTACAAAATGTTGTATAATTTTATATTTTGAAATAATTTTAATTAAATGTCTGCTTTTGCTTAGGGTATGTAAATCTCTTTAATGGAAACAATTTCTGAGTTTACTATACTTAATCTGAAAGGTTTATGCTTAAAAAAGTTTAGGCCCTCTGTCCTGAATAATTTATTGAACCGTTCGCAGTTTATTTTCTCGTTAAATTTATAATTACCTTCGGCGTCGTGAGATAATGTCTGCATAACTATCTCACAATTATTTGAAATAACAAAATTCAAGCTGTCAACAGATTCATTCCTAATGTAGAAACCAGCCGGAGCTTCTAGTTTGCTATCATTTTTCTTATCTTTTGCATAAGCTTTTAGTGCCTCATTGCCTGTAAAATATGTAACGGAATCAAATTTAAGAATATTATTTTCATCACATTTTTCAAGACCGGTTATAAATGCGGTACACGTAAATGTCAGGTTATTTTCACACTGTGTGCAAGGGGAGGTCTCTTTTAGCTGTTTTACTTCAGTATCCCGTTTACAGCCGGGAACAACCGCCAGAAGAAGTGACAGGAATAGCGCAGAAACAAATAGGCTGAATTTATTTTTTTCCATAAGGCCTTATAATATTTACAATATGTATTTACTGAAATTATTTAATATTAAAATACCTCAAAACAGAATAAAATAAAACTAAGAATTGAGTACATACTAAATTAAAATATAAAATTATATAAACATTACTATGCTTATTTATTGAAAAGTCAATTTCTTTTTCAATAAAATATCAGCTATACTTTTAATAGAAAATTCTGGGGTCTATTTTACTTCTACAAAGTTAATATAATCTCCAACTTTTATATTATGCTTGTCAGTATAGCCGGCAACGGTTTCAACAACATATCTTCCGTTTTCAGTTGCAGCATAGGACTGGTCAGACAATGTCTGGGTGTTCTTGTGAATTGTAATTATTTTATTCGAAGAATTTATAAAAATCATATCCAGCGGAAGGTAGGTATTACGCATCCAGAAAGATAGTTTCTGGTCAACAGGAAAAATAAATAACATTGCCTGATTTTCTTCCATAGTTTTTCTAAACATCAAACCAAGCTCACGGGTGTAATCATCTTTGGCAATTTCAATATCTACCTTTGAAAGTATCTGCTTATCTGCGTTTGTAAATGTAAGTTCGCCATGCTTTTTGAACATAAATTCCTTCTCTGTAGTATTGTTAGATGATTCATCATTATGTTTAGAAAATGGATTAACAATGACTATAATTATGGCAGCTAAAGTTAATAAAACACCTGCAATAATATATAGTTTGGTGTTTTTGATTTTTTTATTTTCAGGCTGAGGTTTCATATTTGTAATTTAACTATGTTATAATATTTGTATATTTATAAAGCTAAATTAAAAAAAAACTGAATAACATAAAAATATTCTTTTTTATTGAACTGTTTTAATTCCCCTGCGTCTAAATATAAGTTCTATATCTTAAGATTTATTTTCCCTATAAAATGCAAGGCGGGAATAATACATTTTAATAAAATCTGCTGAATTTATTGTACCTAAAAATAACTTTGCATATACTCTTTTAGAATAGTTTAAAAATACTGAATTGATAAATTACATTACAAATCCGGAATAAAAATGGCGAAGAAGATAACCGTTTTACTTTTTGTACTTATATTTAATCTGCATGGGCAGGATTATTTTGTCCGTGGAACTGTATATGATTTTAACTCAAAAACATCTCTCCCTTTTACCAGTATAAGAGTCTTAAATACGGCATTTGGCACTACCTCAAATAAAGATGGTGTTTTTGAAATAAGACTTAAAAAAGGGAAATATGCATTAGTCGCTTCTTATATGGGCTATTATTC
The DNA here is from genome assembly GCA_030706105.1 of Bacteroidota bacterium. Classification (GTDB taxonomy): domain Bacteria; phylum Bacteroidota; class Ignavibacteria; order Ignavibacteriales; family Ignavibacteriaceae; genus JAUZPC01. The sequence continues at coordinate 3,732 of JAUZPC010000315.1, forward strand.
AGATACAGTAACAGTTGATTTAAATAAAGCTGAAAACGGGATAAATTTTCACCTAAAGGAAACTAATATCAACTTACCTGAAATAGTAATACTGCCGGGGGAAAATCCCGCCAATGCCATTATAAAAAAAGCGATTGTCAAAAAGAATTTAAGAAATTCTAAAATTAAAGATTATGTTTATTATGCATATACCAAAGGAGTGCTAAAAACACAATCGGATGTTTCCAATGAAGGAAGCGTCGGTAGCTTTTCGATCTCCACTTCAAAGGATACTTCAACTCTTACAATTGCAGGGATTCTTGAAAATGAAAGTAAAGGTTACTTTAAACAACCTAATTTAAAAAAAGATGTTATAATTGCCCGTAAGCAAAGTGCAAACTTTTCTTCTCAATTAAATACAATTACCGGCGGAAGGCTGACTCAAAATTTCTACAACGAAAACATAA
>JAUZPC010000316.1 GCA_030706105.1 Bacteroidota bacterium
AACCATTCAAAAACCAGGTGCCCTTCTCCAGCTGGGCCGAAGCCGTCGGTCCTCCGGACAGGAAAACCAACAATAACAGGAATAATCTTGCTTTCATAGATTATAAGGTTTGGTTTATATAAATATACGAAAAAAAAAGGAATTTTTTAGAAGTGTTTCTGAATTCGGCAAGCCGGATGCCTGCTTTGTGTTGATTTACAAGATGCTAATGCACGGCGTTGTTGGATCACTTCATTCAATCAGAGGGCGCACACCGTTCCCTTACCCTTTCCAAAAAAACGAGCTATATTGATGGAAATTTAGCCCAAATACTTAGGAATAAAAAGGATATAAAAAGAAGATAATAAGGAAATGATTAGGGTATAATTCGGGTCTTAAATCCAAGTTATACCCTAATCATACCCCTATTATACCCAAGTTATACCCGGCTTATCTCTAAGTATTCGGTAAATATTGGGGTTGAAGTATCGGCCATTTCTATTCACCATTGATGGAGATTCAGCTTGAGAAAATGTGGAAAGGTGAAGGCATACGACTCAACTTTTTCGGCTGAAAAAAGTTTTATACGTTTATCGAACAAAAAAGCCTTCAAGATCAAATGATTTGAAGGCTCCTAAAAATTTATGTGATCCCGATTGGATTCGAACCAATAACCCGCAGCTTGGAAGGCAGATAGAAAAATTTGTAGTGGATTTTAAATCAGATTATTAAAAGTAATGTGGTGAACAGTGACCGACATAGTGACCGACAGATTTTAGAGGCTAATAAAAATTATACTTTCAGGCATTATTACTGTCTTATACTCTGGTTACGTTTTTTGCTTCCTTTTAGTTTATATAAACTAATGTTTACATTCAAATTTTAGATTTATGCGTCTGATGAATTCAAAATCGTCTATACATTCAATGTTCATGTTTTTGCACACATCGGGTATTTTTATTTTTTGTTTATTGGTGCTTGTGGATAAAAATTCTTTAGATACGACAATAGCATTCTCTGCCATAGCATGAGCAATTACCCATGGGTCAGCTAAAGAACGATTTTTTATGTCATTTGCTAAATAAATGTGATTTGGGTTAGATGAGTATAAAACTTTTAAGCATCTCTGAACATTTTCATCTATTTCTTTGATTAAATATTCCTTTCCCTTTAACCAGTTTTTTAGAGTGTCGTCAATCTTATCTATTTCTTTTTTGACTTCATGAGTAATAAAGATTGTCCCTTCTTGTGCAAGTAAATCTAATGTGTCCCAATAAGATGAGCAAAAATCAGGTGAATAATATTTATTCCAAGCTTCAATGAAGAAATTGGTGTCAAGACAATATTTTTTTTCCATAATCAATTATATGAATAGAAATTTTTCGAGTTTTTTAAAACCACTTACTTTGATATTTAGCAAGCTACTTGCATCATATCCTGATAATCTACCATTTTTGTAAATTGAGTATACTTGTTCAGTAAATGTCTTGCTATTTCTTCTTATTTGCAAAGTATAGTAATTTGGCCCTCCGGAAGACTTTGGCTTACCTTTTTCAAACTCAGTAAATGCATCATATTTGTCCGAGAATATTTTTTTAACTTCATTAAATTTGGATATTGAAATAATAGTTAAGTTTAAAAGTCGAACAGCAAGTGCAAATGAACTAACATTTAATTGCTTTGCGTGTTTTTCAATTGAAAGTGAATCTTGAACTTGTTTGTTCGTAAGCATGGATACAATTTTTTCAGGCATTAATATTTCACCTGCTACTTCATTGCAAAGCAATTCAATATCATCAAAATTATTTTTATTGTCTCTGAAATCTATGTACTCAAAAGATGACAAACCAGTTGCATCAACCCATAAATGAGCTAATTCATGAATTAATGTAAATAATTGTGCGTTTTTTGTGTCTGCACTATTAACAAATATGAACGGAGCAAATTTATCACTAATTGCAAATCCCTTCACTTCATTAGTGTCAATTTTCAAGTGTGAATGAACATTACTTGTTTGAGACACATAAATTCTCTGATTCTCAATTTTGTCAATCCAATATTTCAACGGATTTTCTAAATGAATACCTGTTGAAACACCTAATGTTTTAATAATATCCTGTGCAATTAATTTGGGATTATCATTTTTATTAAATTTCCCAATAAAGTTTAATTCTTCTTCTCCCTCAAACTTTAAAAATTCACTTATCCAAACTTGTTTATGTTGTATGTCCCGAATAATAAATGTCAGAGCAGTACTATAATCTTTTCTTGAGTTGGATTTTCTAAAATCTCTAAGAGTATTAAAGTCTTCCGGGGGAGCAGGTAAGTAGAAAACTGCCAATGGCCTTCTGTAACATTTTGATAAAGCCTCAGCTTGTTTAATTGTTGGAAAATCTTCACCTTTTTCCCAATTATTAAGCTGGGTCGCATTAATTTTTAGTTTTAAAGCAACTTCTTCGATAGACAGTTTAGATGTTTTTCGAGCCCAAACGATCAATTCTGGTGTAATTAATGCCCTATCTTTCATAGTTGCAAATATAATTAATAATAAACTGTATAGATAACTAACAAATTTTTTAAATAATGTTTTATCCTACTCCAGACGAATTACACCAACAACAATCGATGCATTTCGAATTGAATATTTTTTTATCTTAAATGGTGTATAATGAGCTTTATTATCTGAATAGCATTCTACCAAATCTTTATCCTAACAATGGAATAAACGTTTTACAACCGGTCCTTGGTCTGTATCTCATAAATTAGGAATAATGGAGTCAGGAACAATTTCCTAGAAATGGTTCCTGACTCCATTATTCCCCTATGTGAACAATTTACAATTTATAATAAACAGCTTTATCAAGCTGACGGTATAAGAATGAAATTAGGCTAAGAATATCTAAGCAATCCTGTTTATCAATTGGCCATGTAATTGCAGGTTCATGAGCTGTTGGGTTTCTTATAGCGCTCATTAAACCACCTGAAATAAATTTTATTCCATCTTGAAAGTCATTATCTGTTTGACTTGTACATGCTGTAACTTTAAGAACACCACTTTCACATCCCCATACATTTAACATTAAAGGTTGACCATCCTTTTCACTAAATGATTTTTCCTTTACATCCTTATTATAAGCTTTTGTGGATTCAAAAACAGCGTGAAAATAATTACTTTGAATAAATAACTTTTGCGAATGCTTAATTATCTCAGGATGAAAATTTCGTTTTAAAAACTCATCCAGATAATCCTTGTACAAAAGATTATATTGACAATTATTTTTTTCGAGAAACGCTATTGTTTCTTTTTGATGAGCTTCTGGTGTAAGTTCTAAACAAAACTTTATTAGTCGTTTTTGTCTCTCAGTACTTTCTAAAGGAGTTTTTGCTAATGAAAGAACCCAGTTGTAAAGGGTCTGCGCACGGGATGAAGTTATTGCAGGATTAGGAAAATTCTCTTTGTTAACTCTTAAGATAGATTGTCCAAACCTGTCAATCTCATTAATAGTCGTAGAATATTTTAATGCATCACCAATTTGTGTTGCAATATGTCTAAAGTTAATATCTTGCATAGCTGAATCTTAAAGTTGTTGCCAACACGTTTTTATTCAACTACCCTTCAATATAAAGGGATCAAATAAATCCATATTGACTTTAATTGTGCACATATTGACCTTCATCAAGAGTCAATATTGAATTGTAAATATAAGTTTTTTAAATGTATTGTAATTCTAATATTTTCGAAAGATGAATTTCTCTGTCAATTATTTCAACTACTTGAAGGATAATGGAGTCAGGAACCATTTCTTAGAAATTGTTCCTGACTCCATTATTCAGCTTGCGGAAAAGTTGAATGGTGGAGGCATACGCCCCAACTTTTTCGGCTGAAAAAAGGATGAGTCAGAAAACCTGGGGAGAAAGAATCAATGAAATAATGAATGATTATGAATGGATTGGTCGTTTCGGGATTGAAGGTAAAAATCAGGATGTTGCTATAAAAATGTAATCCCTTCGGGATTGAAGATGAGAATCATGATGCTGCTATAAAAATATCATCCCTTTTGGATTGAACCACAACAGGTTAATTCAAAAACGCAACTTCTAGCGGTTCACTTCCAAACGAATGCCGAAGGCATGGCATTATTGTAGCAATGAAATCAGTATGACTTTTTAGAATCCCGAAGGGATGA
>JAUZPC010000317.1 GCA_030706105.1 Bacteroidota bacterium
TGTTGATGGAAATGAATTTATTGACTACATAGGAAGCTGGGGCCCTCATTTGTTTGGGCACAACCCCGGTTTTATTAAAAAAGCTCTTATAGAAGCTATTGATAACGGAACCAGTTTTGGGGCACCAACTGAATTAGAAGTTACAATGGCTGCTCTCATAAAAGAGCTTGTACCTTCCGTTGAGCTTGTCAGAATGGTAAACAGCGGTACAGAGGCAACTATGTCCGCCATTAGAACCGCAAGAGGATTTACAGGCAGAGACAAGTTTATTAAATTTGAAGGTTGTTACCATGGACATGCAGATTATTTCTTAATTAAAGCAGGCTCAGGCGCTTTAACATTGGGAACTCCTACCAGTCCCGGTGTAACAAAGAATAACGCCATGGATACCCTGCTGGCACGTTATAACGATTTAGAATCTATTAAAAGATTAGCAGCAGCTAACAAAGGTGAAATTGCCGCTGTTATAATTGAACCAGTCGTCGGGAATATGGGTGTTGTTATTCCTTCAAAAGATTTTTTAAACGGACTGGTTGAGATTTGCAAAAATGAAGGCATCCTGTTAATTTTTGATGAAGTTATGACCGGTTTCAGATTAGCCAAAGGCGGTGCTCAGGAGTTATTCGGCATTAAGCCTGATTTATCTACATTTGGTAAAATAATCGGCGGAGGCCTTCCTGTCGGGGCATTTGGCGGCAGAAAAGATATTATGGAACAGGTTGCTCCAAGCGGCCCTGTTTACCAGGCAGGTACATTAAGCGGCAATCCTTTGGCAATGGCGGCCGGTTTTGCCATGCTAAGTTATATTAAAGAAAATCCCGGCATTTATTCCGTGTTGGAAGAAAAATCAAAAAAGCTTGCAGATGGAATTATGGATAATGTTAAGAAGCTGAATAAAGATTTTGTTCTGAACAGAGTCGGTTCAATGATGAGCCTTTTCTTTACAAATATTCCGGTTGTTGACTTCGAGTCCGCTTTCACTTCTAACACAGAACTATTCGGAAAATATTTTCATAATATGCTGGAAAGGGGTATCTATTTACCTCCTGCACAATTTGAGGCCTGGTTTGTTTCCCTGGCTCATACAGATGAAGATATAGAGAAAACAATTTCAGCAAACTACGAATCATTAAAATTATTGTAAAAAGAAAAGGGAGCCTCAGCTCCCTTTTTAATTGACTCTATTTAACTTTAATATCTGCTCTTCTTTTCATTCCTTCCGTTTTTGGAAGCTTTTCATCCTCATATTCTGAAAATATTTCCTCTACAATAGAGGTAGTAGCAGGTCTTTGCTCACCATAACGATTATATGTTTCTAAAGCTGACTGAAAAGATCTTTTAAGCTTTGTAAATTCATTCTCAAATTTGTCAACTGTCCCGTTATACTTTCCTTCAGCATATGATTTTACTAATTTATAAATATTATCAGCTTTTTGGACAAGGTCTTCTTCAAACTGTCTTGCCTGTTTAATATATTTCCATGAAATATCATTAGCAGCTTTGAAAGAATGGTTAAATTTGTGTCTGATATCCTCTCGCATATCACTCCCTTTTTTAGGGGCATATAACAGACTTATAGCACTTCCTATAAACCCTCCGGCAATAAAAACCGCAGCAATATTTTTTCCTTTTGACATAATAACCTCAACTTAAATTTCACTTGTAAATAAACAGTTATTTTAAGAATAACAATCTCACTGATCACAAATTAAACAAAAAGGGCTGATGTTTAGTCAGCCCTAAGGTAAATTACAATATTCTTTCCAGCGGCAGTTGAAAGACTCTCACTTTATCATCAGTTCTCATAATTTCTCCGTTCAATTTATTTATTTGCTCCAGAAATTCTTCAAGCTGATCATCATCAGTAAATGCCACCATTTTAACGGAATTGAATCCCGGAAAAGTCCTTGTCCCTAAATGGGCATCGGTTGAATGTCCTTTTCCGGTAACATTATCCCATTTTGTATAAAAATCTATCCCAAGTCTGTCTTGAACCAATGAAATTCTATCCTCTAAGATATCATGATAAATAACGAATGCAATTTTCATAATGGTTCCTCATTTATAATTATTCTTTTATCAAAACAGGTTCAACTTCCTCTTCAGAAATCTGTTTCTTTTTCTTTTTGAATATACTAAATATTTTAAATTTAGAAAAATCATCAAGAATTGAATATACAACCGGTACAATGAACAAAGTTAAAAACGTGGAAGTAATTAACCCGCCAATAACCGCCTGTCCCATAGGAGATCTGAACTCAGAACCTTCTCCTAAGCCAAGAGCAACGGGTATCATACCAAATACCATCGCAAAAGTGGTCATCAAAATAGGCCTCAACCTTGTAGGGCCAGCCTGCGCAAGAGCCTCAAACCGGCTTAGACCTCTTTCTCTTAATACGTTTGTAAAATCGACCAGCAGAATTCCGTTCTTAGTTACAAGACCCATTAACATGATTATACCGATCATTGAAATAACAGAAAGACTGCTCTTAAATATCAGCAGAGTAATAACCGCGCCTATCATTGACATAGGCAATGCAATCATAATAGAGAATGGGTGAATAAAGCTTTCAAACTGTGCTGCCAGCACAATATATACAAATACAATTGCCAGCATTAAAGAAAGAAGCATATTTCCGAAAGACTCTTCCTGATCCTGACCTGAACCTACAATATTTATGGAATATCCGGGTTCCAATTTAATCTTATCGGTTTCCTTCTGAATTTCAGCCATTGCAACACCTAAGAGTTTTTCATTCAGGTTTGCATCAAGCGTGATCTCCCTCTGTCGCGCATATCTGTTTATTAAAGAAGGACCAACACCCTGTGACAACTGAGCAACATCACTGATAGGCACTAAGATATCTTCTCCCATGGGACCTTTTTTATTGCTCTTTAATGAAAGCAATGAAATATCACTTAGGTTCTTTCTGTCCTGTTCACGCAATCTGACTCTAATATCAATTTGTTCATCTTTATCTTTAAATTGGGATGAAACATCACCATCAACCATTGCCCTTACGGAAGCAGCTAATAAATACGGATTAACGCCCAAATCACTGGCTTTATGCCTGTCGATATTTATTTTCAATTCCGGCTTAGAAAGCTCCAGACTATTTTCAATATCAACTACTCCCTGAGTATTTTGCATAATCACTTTTAATTTGTCTGCTATCTTAGAGAGTTTATTTATGTCATTACCCCGGATACTATAAGATAATGGTTTTGTCTCACCTCCCATACCTTCAGTTGAAAATGATATATTAGCTCCCGGTATTTTTTTGAATGTTGTTCTTAAATCATTCATTATCTGCTTGTCACTTTTCACTCTCTCTTTTTTCTTAACAAGCTTAACCAGAACGTTACCTTTGGTAACAGGATCATTCTCAGAACCAATTGTGGTTAGGATAGTGGTTACTTCAGGATATTTTTTAACTTCTTTTTCAATCTGAGCACAGATATTACTTGTCTGCTCTAATGAACTTCCCGGAGCAGCAGTAACACTTACAGTAAACTCATTCCTGTCAGTATTTGGGAAAAACTCTGCCCCAAGCATACCCATCAGCATCATACTGCCTACAAATGCTGCAATAGAGGCAATAACAATAGTTTTTCTGTGCTTTAATGCCCATCTTAACTGTCTCTGGTAAACTCCGCTTAACCATTCGAACATATGGTTAAAGAAGTACAGACCTCTTCTGATAGGGCCACCGCTGTTACTTAAGTCTTCATCTTCCGCCTTAAGCCATTTGGATGAAAGCATTGGTGTTAAAGTAAATGCAACAAACAAGGATACCAAAACGGCGGCAGATATTGTCAATCCGAATTCGTAGAAGAAACGTCCTACAATACCCTTCATAAAAGCAATAGGAATAAACACTGCAACTATGGTAAATGTAGTAGCAAGTACGGCTAAGCCGATCTCGGAAGAAGCTGATTTAGCGGCTTCCATTGGTGTTTCACCGCGCTTTAAGTGCCTGTATATATTTTCTATCACCACTATCGCATCATCAATAAGCAGACCGACTGCCAATGACAACGCCAGCAGGGACATCATATTTAATGTAAAGTTAAGCGCATACATTAATATAAAACTTGCAATAATGGACGTAGGCAGCGCAAGTGCTGAAATTATTGTTGCGCGCATATTTGCCAGGAA
>JAUZPC010000318.1 GCA_030706105.1 Bacteroidota bacterium
ATTGATTATCTGCAAAAACTTGCAGAAAGCTCATTAACGGATTTATATTATAAAAAAGAAAAGAGAAGCATCGAATCAATAAAAGTTGATTCTGAGCTGCCTCCATTTGACTGCTTTATTGCTCCATGCAGTGTTGCATGCCCAATTCATCAAGATGTTGCAGAGTATATTAGATTGGTTGAAGAAAAGAAATATGATGAAGCATTTGAAGTTATAGTTTCTAAAAATGCACTTCCGAATATAACTGCCCATATTTGCGACCATCAATGTATGTATCATTGCACCAGATGGGATTATGACTCCCCAGTTGAAATTAGAGACTATAAAAAAATCGCATCACTTAACGGATATGAATCATATATAAAGAAATTTAAGGCTGAGAGAAAAAGAAATCAGAACAGTATTCCAATAGCAGTAATTGGTGCCGGACCTTCTGGTCTGTCAGCTTCCTACTTTTTAGCTCGTGCCGGATTTTATGTAACGGTTTTTGATAAAAAGGAAAAAGCCGGCGGTGTTGTACAGAATATTATTCCTGACTTCAGACTGCCGCAAAGTGCTATTGACAAGGATATCGAGTTTATTAAGCAGCTTGGTGTGAATTTTATTTTTAACGCAGAAAGTGATTTTTCTGTTCAGTCCCTGAAAGAGAAAGGTTTTAAATATATTTACATTTCCATTGGTGCTGAACTGTCAAATTCATTACAATTAGACAATGAGGATGCTAATGTAATTGATGCCTTAGATTTTCTTGCAGAATATCACTCAGGTAATGCGCCTAGATTAGGAAAAATCGCTGCAATTGTTGGCGGAGGAAACTCTGCCATGGACGCGGCCCGCGCTGCTAAAAGGATTGCCAACGTTGAAACAGTTTATATTGTCTATCGAAGAACAACTGAATACATGCCTGCGGACAAAGAAGAAATAGAAGCGGCAATAAAGGACGGAGTTATTTTTAAGGAACTATTGCTTCCGGTTGGCTTTTCCAACCGTAAAATTAAATGCCAAAAAATGAAACTTGGTGATATTGACAAAGATAAGAGAAGAAAAGTAATTCCAATTGAAAATGAATTTGAATATATTGAAATTGATACTTTAATTACCGCAATTGGAGAAAGTGTTGATACTGAGTTATTAAATAAAAACAAGGTCGCATTAAACTCCCGCAGTAAAGTTGAAGTTGACAAAGTTACAAATGAAACTTCGATTGAAAATGTTTATATCGGCGGAGATGCCTTGAGAGGACCTTCAACAGTTGTAGAATCCATTTCAGACGGTAAAAAAGCAGCAGAAGCAATAATTAAAAAAGAGAATATCAATATTAATTTTAATAAGGATTTCAGTTCTAAATTTAATCTTGAAAAAAGAATAGAAGAAATTACAAATAATAAAAGTACCGTTTATATTTCTGATAGTAATAAATCAAGATGTCTGGAATGCAATATTATATGCAATAAATGTATTGATGTCTGCCCAAACAGAGCTAATGTTGCAATTAAAACCAGCTCAGACAGTTTTACCAATGTTAACCAAATACTGCATTTGGATGGTGTATGTAATGAGTGCGGTAATTGCGAGACTTTCTGTCCTCATCAAGGAGCACCATACAGAGATAAAGTTACACTATTTAGAAATAAAGAAGATTTTGATGACAGTAAGAATGAAGGTTTTTATTTAACCAAAGAAAGCGATACTAATATTATTGCCTCAATAAGATTTAGGTCTTTTGAGGAAGACCTTGTGTTTACATTTGATGGAAAGCTTGTAAAAAGATGCAGTGATGAATCAGATAAAGCCATCACTAAACTTGAAGAAATAATAGGAATAGTTATTTCTAACTACTCCTATTTATTAAATTAGTAAGCTATGAATTTGCGGATGCGCTGATTGCCTCGATTATGGGCTTATAACCGGTGCATCTGCATAAATTTCCTTCTATTGCAGTTTTAATATCATCAACAGTCGGCTTAGGATTTTCCAGGAACAAAGCATAAGCAGACATCAACATTCCCGGAGTACAGAACCCGCATTGAATGCCGCCATATTTTAGAAAATTTTCCTGTAGCTTATGAAGCTTTTCGCCATCCGATAAACCCTCAACAGTAATAACATCACAGCCTTCTAACTGCTGTGCAAGCAGCATGCAGGAATTTACAGCTTTAGAATTTACTATAATTGTGCAGGCACCGCATTCACCTATGCTGCATCCCTCTTTTGTTCCTGTTAACTGCAAATCTTCGCGTAATAAATCAACAACTCTTTTATTAACTGCAAGCTCCACAGAAGTATCATTTCCATTTAATCTAAAATTTATAGTCATATTCTACTCAGATTCCTTAGCATTTATATTTTCAATTAATTGATAAAGCATTTGCTGCAACACAGGCAATTTATAAGCTGTCGACCACCTTAGCCCTGTAGTCTCAAGTACACTTTCACCCATATTTTCTGCAATTTCCATAAAAGTACCGGAATTAGCTGCTTTACCAACAGCTTTTTCTTCTATTTCAAAGAATCTCTTCCCTATAGGAGTAATTGCACCGCTTGCAACTCTGAACTCTTTAATTATGGAATTTTGGACATCCATCAGCACAGCCAAGGTTATACGGCTAATTGAAACTGCACTCCTTCTTCCAAGTTTATAGAAATCGCCCTTCAGATTTTTATCGGTTAATGGAATAATAATTTCCGTTACACATTCATTAGCAAGAAGCTGTGTCTTATAAGGCCTTATCAAGAAATCTTGCAATGGGATTAAACGGAAACCATTTGGGGATAATATGTTTATGGAGGCATTATAAACAAGCAGCGGTGGAACGCTATCTGCACAGGGTGCATTGTTAACAAAATTTCCTGCTACAGTAGCCCGGTTACGTATCTGTAAACTTCCGACTGTTTGAGCTGCTTTAACTAATAATGGGACCTTATTTTTTGCAAGGCTATTTTTACAAACATCTGAGAAAGTAACCCCTGCACCAATTAAAAGATTATTATCAACAATTTTAATTTCTTTTAATTCAGGTATATTATTTATGTCAACTAACTGTTTAATATTAACAAACCTACTTGATTCCTGCTGGAATCCGGGGACAACATCAGTACCGCCTGCAATAATACTTGAATCATTATTAAAGCTGTTAAGACATTCTTTTAATTCAGGAATGCTTACCGGTTTTTTAAAATCAAAATGTGGAATCATTATGCGCTACCTCTTTTCAAATCCTTTGGATGCAATTTTCTTCTAAGCAAAAATTCTTCTAAATTTATCGGTAAATCATTAAACCTTTTACCTGTTGCATTTGTAACAGCATTGGCAATAGCTGCTGCCGTTAGTTCCAGTGTTGGTTCACCAAGGGATTTAGCCCCCCAGGCACCAAAAGAATCTTCACCTTCAACAAAAATTGCTTTAATTTCATTAATATCTTTACTGGTAGGCAGAAGGTATTGGTCAAGATTAAGTTCTCTTATATTTCCATCAGCAAGACTTATCTCCTCCCAAATACCATAACCTGCACCCTGAGTAACTCCGCCATAAACCTGACCCTGAGCTCCTATAAGGTTGATGACTTTACCAGGATCATGGACGGCAGTAATTTTGTCAATGAATATTTGACCGGTTCCCATATTTACTGTAATCTCAGCTACATGGCAGCCATATACATATGTAAAATATGCTGAACCTTGTCCTGTTTCTTCATCCCAATGGACATTTGGCCCCTTATACCACCCTACAGTTGCCATACTGATGCCGGTTTTATATGCCGCCATACATAAATCAGAAAAAGAAATTTTCTTAGATTCGTTGTTTTCAGCATAGACAAATCCATCTGCAAAAACAAAATTTGTATTTTCCGGAAGATCCCAGGTAGTTACCAAGTACTCTTCAAATCTTTTACGAATGGTCTCAGTCGCTACTTTTACCGCTCCCCCGCCCATTAATGTTGAACGGGAAGCAACTGTCGGACCACTATCCGGAACTAATCCGGTATCTAATTCCAAATAATAGATATTATCAAACGGAACACCTAAAACTTCAGCCGCAATAATAGAGAATGTAGTTCTCAATCCCTGACCGTTTTCAGCAAGCCCTGAAAGCAGATAAGCAGTACCGTCATTCTGAACGGAAAGATAAGCAGCAA
>JAUZPC010000319.1 GCA_030706105.1 Bacteroidota bacterium
AGACAATTCTCTAAAAGCATTCCAGCAAGAAAAATTTGCTCAGGGTACCGGAGAATATTATAAAAAACAAGAAGAACTATTGAAACCTATCAGAAATAAAATTGCTGAAGCTATTAAATTAGTTTCTAAAGATGAAGGTGTACAGTTTGTATTTGATAAGAGCGGTGACTTAGTATTACCTTATGCTGATCCTGCTTTTGATTTAACCTATAAAGTTTTAGACAAACTTACAAAAATGAAATAAGATTTGTAAACAATAAATTTCTTAAAGAAGCTGTCTTGATAATAATTGAGGCAGCTTTTTTTTGTTTGTGAAATTTGAAAAACATTGTGCCGCCCCTCTGAGGCTGTTGCATTGAAGTTTATTTTACAACTAAGAATTAAAATAGACATAGAAATTTTGTTTATGCTTTTATTTCTAATTTTTCGTAGTTAACGATGTGCTGGAATACGGATCATATAGAGAATAAGAGAAGGCTGTGTAATTGGATGTTTTATGCCAGTAACAAAAAATAAGTGTGTAAAAAAGCTCCATGGGAGCGACATGTTAGTAGAAATGATATTATATATTATAAATGAGCTCCATAGGAGCGGTATAAAAGGAAAGAACGGATCCGGGTATTTATCATAGGTTATACGAATAAAATATTAGGGCAACATATCGCATCTACGGAGCTCTTTGATCTTCCTTGCGTTTTCAATAGCTACTAATATGCCGCCCGTACCGGGCTCAATCTCCTTTTGACTGATCGCCCATAATGCAATTTCCCCTTTTAGTGTACTTATCCGCTTTCTCCCCTTTGTGCAACAGCCACTGTAGTAGCGATATGTAATCTGTTAGGTGATAAAAATAGCCTGATGAGATAAGATGAAATTGGAATTGAGTAGTAAGAAAGATGGTTGCAATATTACTTTTTTTATTATATTATACCTCTTATTAATAAGATTTTTTTGGTATTAATGACAGTAGATCAATTTAAAAAAGAATATGGGATTATCGGCCGGACCAAAGAGATTAATGATCTTGCCGATATTGCAATGCAAATTGCTAAATCCGATATCTCGGTCCTTTTATACGGCGAAAGCGGCACTGGGAAAGAAGTGTTTGCAAATGCCATCCACCAGTATAGTAATAGGTCAAATAAACAATTAGTAAGTGTTAACTGCGGGGCAATACCGGAAGGGCTGCTTGAAAGCGAGTTGTTCGGGCATAGAAAAGGATCTTTTACGGGCGCAATTGAGACCAGAAAAGGTTACTTTGAGATAGCTGACGGCGGAACGTTATTCCTTGATGAAATAGCCGAGATGCCATATACAACTCAGGTGAGGTTCTTGCGTGCTTTGGAAACTAAGGAGTTCATGAGGATTGGTGATGACCATATTACCAGAGTAGATATAAGAGTAATTGCGGCTACAAATAAGGACCTTCAAAAGGAAGTAGAAGCAAAAAGATTCAGAGAAGATTTATATTTCCGCCTGAAAGCCGTAGCTCTCAACATACCGCCGTTAAGGAAAAGGCTGGGCGATATTGAGGAACTTGCTAAATATTTTATATCGAAATACGAAAATGGCAAAAAAGATATTACTATTACAAATGATGCTATTTTATTTTTACAGCAGTACCACTGGCCCGGAAATATCAGAGAGCTTAAAAATGCCATTGAGTCTGCAATTGCATTAACAAGATTTAGTGTCTTAGACGTTTCTTCTTTTGAAAACTTAATTAATGTGAATTATCAGCATGCTGAAAATAGAAATTTACCGGTATATCTAAAAAAAACACCGGAAGAAGCAGACAGGGAAATCCTTTACAGGGCATTATTTGAAATTAAAAAGGACCTTTTAGAGCTAAAAGATCTTTTATATGAGAGACAGAGGGAACTTAATGACTCCTCAAACGATAAAAAGGATGAAGAAATTTTATCTTTAGCAGATATTGAAAGAGACGCAATTAAAAATGCAATTGAAAAGACCAGGGGTAATAAACGTGAAGCCGCCAAGCTTCTGGGTATTTCTGAACGGACTTTTTACAGGAAACTGAAAGAGTTTGAAGATTAATTTTCCACGGATAGGATTAATGAGAGCACAAAAATATAGTTTCTTATTGAAAAAAATATATGTAAATTTACTAATTGTGATTTTATTTTTCTTCGTTCTTATTATTAATGGTTGCTGTGCATACTCCTTTACGGGATCTAATGCGCCCGAACATATTAAAACCATTGCAATTCCAGTTGTTGATGACCGCAGTGGCTTTGGAGAACCGGGCTTAAGAGAACAGGTTACTAACGAGTTAAATCGTAAGTTTGTTGATGATAATACATTACGCGTTACTGACCGTACAAATGCAAATTCTGTTTTGGAATGTACTATTACATCCATAAGTGATGTACCGGGCGTAGTCTCAGCCGGTGAAACTGTTAGTCAGCGTAAACTTACTATTTCTATTATTGTTGTTTATAAAGACTTAGTAAAAAGAAAAACTGTTTATGAGAGGACATTTTCTCAATACGCTTATTATCCGCAGGAAAATGTCGATAATATTGCTGAAAGAAAAGTTGCTATTGCTAAAGCTATTGATACAATTACACAGGATATCTTGTTGGATACTGTCTCGGGTTGGTAAAAATTTTTAAAGGATGTTTATGGAAGACATAGTTCTAATCGGTTACTTTTTTTCTCTTTTTATTCTATTCGTGTTTGGATGCCACGGCTTTATAATGATGTTTTACCATCATAAATATAAAGGAGTGAGCCCTAAAGAGGATAAAAACTTTAAAATGGATAAACAGGTTACTATTCAGCTGCCGTTGTTTAATGAGTTGTATGTTGTTGAAAGATTGATAAATGCTGTTTGTAAGATAGATTATCCAAAAGATAAATTGGAAATTCAGGTTCTTGATGACTCTACTGATGAAACTGTTAATATTGCTGCTAATATGGTAGCGCTAAAGCTAAAAGAAGGTTTCGATATAAAACATATCAGAAGAGAAAACAGACAGGGATATAAAGCAGGTGCTTTAAAGGAAGGTCTGGCAATTGCAAAAGGAGAATTTGTTGCAATTTTTGATGCTGATTTTGTACCTCACGAAGATTTCTTAAAGAAAACATTAAAATTTTTCAGTGATGATAAAGTCGGTATGGTTCAAACCCGTTGGGAGCATCTAAATGGTGATTATTCAATTATCACTAAAGCTCAGGCATTAGCATTGGATGGCCACTTTGTTATTGAACAGACAGTTCGTAACAAAGCAGGCTTCTTTATCCAGTTTAACGGCACCGGTGGCGTTTGGAGAAAACATTGTATTGAAGATGCCGGCAATTGGCATTCGGATACTTTAACAGAAGATATGGATTTAAGCTACAGAGCACAACTTAACGGATGGAGATTTGTTTTTCTTAAAGATATTACTTCCCCTGCAGAATTACCTGCTGAAATAAATGCTCTTAAAGCTCAGCAGTTCCGTTGGACAAAAGGTGCAATTGAAACCTCAAAGAAGATTTTACCATTAATCTGGAGCTCAAAAGTTCCATTAAGGATTAAACTGCAGGCAACATTTCACTTAACAAACAATTTTGCTTTTCCATTTATTTTATTGGTTGCCATATTAAATGTTCCTTTAACATTTATTAAAAACAGCGGATCGCATGAATTGTACTTCGGTGTTATGTCTGTATTTGTACTTGCATTTATAAGCTCATTCTTATTCTATTTCTATTCACAGAAAGATATAAGAACCGATTGGAGAAAAAGAATATTGCTTTTCCCATTATTCATGGCAGGCAGTATGGGTCTGGCTGTAAATAATTCAAGAGCGGTTTTTGAAGGTCTGATGAATAGAAAAAGTGAATTTGTAAGAACTCCAAAAGCAGGCAAGGAAAAATCTACTAAAAAGTATTTGCAGAAAAAGATAGATAATTCAACCATAGTTGAGCTTATTTTAGCAATATACTGTTTTATCGGAATTGTAGCATCTTTATACTTCCTGGAATTATCTAATTTGCCGTTCCAAATATTATTCTTTATTGGCTTCTCTTTTATGTCATTTGCTTCATTGAAACATCAATACGCAAAGAAGTAATTTGTTTTGGAGACACAAAACAATTTTGACAGCAAAGTAAACTTAATATA
>JAUZPC010000032.1 GCA_030706105.1 Bacteroidota bacterium
GTGGGAGAGTTTACTTACCGTTATGGTATGCTTAGCTGGTTTACCCAAGGTCTTCCATATTACATTTTTGCATTCTTGTTTGCAATATTTTTTGCAAAAAAAGTCAGGGCCGCTTCTCTTTTTACAATACCGGAGAAAATTACTTCAGTTTATGGTAAAAATGCAGGGATACTTGCAAGCTTAATTGTATTTGTTTTAGTTTCACCCGCGCCATATTTACTTATGATCGGCAGTTTAATTTCACTTATTTTTCATATAAGTATGCTGCCTTCATTAATCCTTGCGTTTATTTTGTCTTCTCTGTATTTGCTGAAGGGCGGGTATAAAGGGGGAGTATTTGTTGACGCATTTCAGTTCTTTGTTATGTTTGCAGCATTTATAATGATTGTAGCTTTTTCATTTTCAGGGTTTGGCGGATTTGATTACCTAAGTAAAAATTTACCTTCAAATCATTTGACAATTACAGGAGGAGCCTCACCTCTGTATATTCTTGTCTGGTTTCTTATTGCCTTATGGACTTTTGCTGATCCTGGATTTCATCAAAGATGCTATGCAGCTAAAACTCCGGGCATAGCCAAAAAGGGAATATTAATATCGATTTTTTTCTGGGCATTCTTTGATTTTTTAACTACCTCTACCGGATTATTTGCAAGGGCAAACTTGCCAAACTTGAGTATTCCAAGCTTGTCATATCCCTTATATGCCGAAAAAATATTAAGTTCAGGTTTTAAAGGATTATTCTTTGCAGGTTTAGTTGCAACCATATTATCTACTCTAAATAGTTTTTTATTTTTAAGCGGTACAACCATAACAAGAGATTTTATTTACAAATTCTTTTCTGATAAGAAAGAACAAAATGTAAGAGGTTATACAATTTTAGGTATCTG
This sequence comes from Bacteroidota bacterium, assembly GCA_030706105.1. Classification (GTDB taxonomy): domain Bacteria; phylum Bacteroidota; class Ignavibacteria; order Ignavibacteriales; family Ignavibacteriaceae; genus JAUZPC01. Next base: position 888 of record JAUZPC010000032.1, read on the forward strand.
TTTAGCCGGAGCTGTAAGTATTCTAATATCATATTATATTCAGTCAGTTATTGAAATGTGGTATCTAATTGGTTCTGTATGTATTCCGGGAATGATTTTCGCTATAATGAGTGCTTATTATCCAAAGTACAAAATAAAAAATAAAGTGATGTTTTTTGAAATGCTTTTAGCTGTAACTTCAAGTATTAGCTGGTACATATGTAAACAACATATAAATCCTTTAAGCATTATATACGAAATTGAACCGATGATTGTCGGCTTATTTGTAGGAGCCGTAATACATATTGTAGCCTTAATAAAGGAAAGAAATTTACAAGAGAGAGCAACTATCGAAATAACAGAAACGTAAATACAAATTTTGCATGTATAGTTAATTTGTAAAAAGAATGGGCGCTTTGCCCATTCTTTTATTAATTGTCAGCTGAAGAATTAACATCCTCCGATAACCCGTTTTGCCTGTTTCTTTTCACCACCGGCATTCTTTAGTTTATTCTCCTGAATCATTTGAGGAATAACTTTTGCAGCTTTTGCCCTAAACCGGTAAGTGTCTATTTCATCACGGGTAGGTGCTTTATCGGGTTTCGCAAACTCGATAATATCTTTTTTAAATTGATTGAAACCTCCCTGCAAAACAAATAAATTACCATAACCTAATTCTTTACTCAAGATATATCCTTTTTTTGCAGTCAGCTCATCATTAGCGATAAAAATATTTATCTTATTTTTAACAGATAGCAATTTATTAGCATCCTTTTCAAATAATGAAAGCAGGGTAAGTCTTGTAGATTTGGGAAGACTAAGCGAATCAAATTCTTTTTGTGAACGGAGATCTATTATTTGTATATTGGCATCATTATCCATAATTCTAAAAGCCAATTCATCGCTGGTCATATGTTCAGAATTGTAAGAAGCAACAAAATTATTATTATTTAGTTCTTTTAGCATTGCCTCTTTTCTGTCAGGCATAATAAAAGCTGAAAGTCCTACAATTATTGCAACTCCTGTTAAAAGAACATATATCCGCTTAAGCTTAGGGTCGGAATTTTTTACACCATTAACTTTGTTCTCAATTAATGAAGTAAACCAGAAAGCGCCAACCGCCATTAGTATTAATAAAAACGCAAACAGTGATTGTGAAATACCCAACGTTTCGTAAAGCCTTATATTACCGAGATTAGCAGCTTTGTAAACTCCTTCAAATAATGGATAGCCTTCTGCAAAAATTAGAACGCCGATAAAAGTACCGAACATAAAAAACATGCCATCAATTTTACCTATGGCAGCGGCACATATACCTGTTCCGGGGCAGAAGCCGCCGATTACAAATCCTATTCCCATAATTACTCCTCCGACAATAGCCGACCAGAGGAAAGTTGGATTAACAAATACAAGGTTCATATCAAGCAAGCCGAAATGCGCAAGCACAACAACACCAATCATTGCTGTAACTCCCGCTGTAAAAAAGACTCTAAGTACTGTAAAATCATAACCGTAAAATAAACCAACAAGCTTCTTTGAAGTAGAGAATCCTGCCTGCTCTAAAACAAATCCAAATCCTACTCCACAAAAAAGGGCTACAACAAAATTAAGCTCATTGCCAATTATATCAGGTACTAAAGGTCCCATGATAACATTCTCCTTTCTTTATAACCAAAGTTTTCTGAAAAAGTAAGCAAAGCCGTAGGCAGAGCCAAATATTGCAAACATAGTAACTATTCCACCTGTGGACATAACAGCCATTCCGCTTAATGCTGCGCCACTGGTACAGCCTCTGCCGAACTGAGCTCCCAATCCAAAGAATAAGCCGCCAAAAATAGCCCCTGCTATTCTTGTTTTGGAGGAAATCTTTGGTGAATGTTCCAGCGTGAAATTCAGCCGGTTAGAAATTAGTCCTGATAAAAAAGCTCCAATGATAACCCCTACAACTTCAAAGACAAGCCAGTTGTTTAATGGATTTCCGGGATGTTCTTCACTATATTCTTTGTAAAACTTAGCATTATTTGTATGGGAAGGAGCAACTGTTTGAACAGAAACTACCACCGCGCTTTTTACTGCACCGCTTGCTCCTAATCCTCTCCCGGTAAAGTAAATTGTTGCCAATAAAACCAGACCAAGAAAAAAACCTGCCAGATATGGGTTCATATATTTTGTACTATTCATTATTTACCTCAGCTGAAATAACTTCGTTTTTACTTTCCAATTGTGATTTTGTTGTATCTTCTAATTCTTCATATCCTGTAACCATTGCTTTTAGGTTTGATGTAATGGTTGTGCCGGTAGTTATTAAATATAGATGTACAATAACAAATGCTACTAATATGAATGCACCTGCAGTGTGAAAGAGGGCAATTGTTTTAATAGACTCAATATTCAATCCTTCAATTGAACCATTCTGAGGATATCTATAAAACATATACAACAATCCTGATAACACCATTGTAGGGATAATTAGAATTTTAAATCCTAAATATACAAGTCTCTGCAAAGGATTTAATTTGCTTAAAACTGTTTTCCTTGTTGGGTGCGGGGCATTTTTAAATATTCCTAATAAATAATAATTTATCTGAGCCTTTATATTCTTGGCCGTAGGCACGTATTGTTTCCACTCACCAGTAGCAAGATGCCAAAAGATAGCAAAGATAATTAATATGACTAAAGCATATGCCGCCATATTATGATATTTAACCGCACTCTGGTAACCTAAAAATGAAAATGAACCGTGTATCTCAAAACCGCTTAATGCTAAAAAGAAAATAATTAATGCCTGGCTCCAATGCCAAAAACGTTCAAATGCTCTGTAGAGATATACTTTTTGTTTCATCGTTATACCTTCATTTTTCTTTTTCGTGTAGAAATAATTCTGATTACTCCATGTATTAATACTCCGGCGAAAGCAAAGAATATTATACCTGTTCCTGCCGTTTCAATAACAGGGCTAAAGTCTCTTGCAGGCATATAGAAATCTTTTAAACCTGCTAAGCGGCTGTTATCCCTTGAATGGCATTCATTACATTGCACCGTTTTTTCCTTTGAAGAAACCATATGGTTTATTGGCCAGTACATTTCTGTTCTAATAAACGATACTTTACCACTGAATGGAAGGTTCACTTCTTTCATCCCGACTTCAGAGGCTCTTTGCCAATTAAAATCTTTCCATAAAGCACCTTCCCCAGGTTTTTCAGCATATAGTTTTGGTTGAATAAGAATTCTATTTACCGGGTCAAATGGCTGCTTAGCTCTGTGAATTTTAACTGGAATAATTTTAGAATTTCTGTCATTATAACTTCCATTCAATGGATTGATAACTAATGCTTTTGTTGTGTCATTAACTTTATCACCCAATAAATAATGACTGGCAGTACCGTTAAACCAGATATAATCCGGCTTTAAATTCTTACCCCATTTGAAGTTACCTTTAATTGATAAGTAAGTATGGTTACCATCTTTATCATCCTCTTCGTATGGCTGTCCGTCTTTCAATTTTCCGGCAGTTGACCAATCCCAATCTAATTTTGTGGCATTAACTTTTGCATATACCGGAATATGGCAGGTTTGGCAGGCTACTTTATATGTATGCTGATTTAAAACAGTCTCAGAGTGAGGGTTATCAGTATGGCATTCTTCGCACGTAGCTCTGTTCCTATTCATGGAGGAAAGGGAGTACATTTTACCACTGATTAAATGTTTTTCCGTTTTATGACATTCAGTGCAGCCAAGATTCATTCCGCTGCTGGCCATATGAATATCAGTTTCCTTTGACGGCTCGAACAGGGCAGTTTCCAAATCGCCATGTTTAACATTATTACCGCCGCCGCCTAAGAAATGGCAAACTCCGCAGTTTGACCTCTTTGGTTTGCCAACATGCTGTGCTATAAAAGAGAAATCTAATGTCTGATCAGGAGCTCCTCCTTTTTCAGGGGCTTTTGCATATGTCTCCGTATTATCATGGCAGACTAAACAATCAATGTTTTTAGAATCAGTATAGCTATATGTCGAACTGCTCGTCATTCCTAAACCGATATGACATTTAGCGCAGCTAAGCTCATTCCCTTCAACCCCTATGCAGAAATTGTTAATTGCATTCTTTTTACCAAGATATACAACCCCTCTTCCTTTTATGAACTCTTCACGCTCCCAATTCCAGTGGTTAGATTGCATAACCTCCTGAGCCCGTCCGTTATGGCATGAGATGCATGCTTCAGTAACTTCCTGAGGCGATCCAATTTTCTTTTGGAGGATAGGAAATTTAGAGTGATCTACACTTGGAGTCGTCTTTTTTGACAATTCGGCTTTTAATTCATTGAGCTTTGATTGCTTAGTTTCTTTAGGACTGACAAAGCTAATTATACTTATGATAATTAAGCCAATAAGAACGAGAGAAATGACTATTTTTTTCATATTCCGTAATCCATTGGTTTATTTTCCAATATATTCCTAATTATTGATTTAATTTTGTTACAGTCGGAACAACTGGTGTACACTACACAATCCCGGCAGTTCAATTGACTGCAAGAAGTGTTTTCATGTCCGGCAAGCCAGCAGGGGACACTGTGAGAGTTAAAAGCAGAACAGTTAGCACGATCGTTTTCAGAGCATTTTTTTATTTCCCAGCAGGGAATTAGAGATAAAATTGTTTTGATTCCGTTAATGCTTATCTTTTCTTTATTTATTGCATCTCGCAGGCATGTTATTCTATCGAGGTCACTTTGAGAGTAAAGTCGTTGATTAGTTTCTCTTTTGTATGGAATAATAAGACCTTCCCGTTCATACATCCTTAATGTATGAATGGATATACCCAGCGTTTTTGCCGCAATGCGGATTGGATACCTGGGTTCATTAATATCAGCAGTCTTATTTAGCATATTTCTCAAAAAGTTGATATTTATAAATATCAACTTTTATACCAGTCAATAACTTGTATTTTTTTGCTTTACAACGGCTGATTTTATCATTTCTTGGAAAAATAACTTGTTGCTTTCTATTTCTTTAGAAGAGTGTGGGGCCTTAAATTACAATTTTGACTGATTTTAAGATAAAGTTAAAAACTTTTTAATCTATTATAATAAAATCTGGCAGGTGAGAAGGTAAGTAGAGGAATTTCCTGTCCCTATCTCGTAATGAGAAAAATATGTGAATTCATTAAAAAATATTTTAAAATAGGTAAGATTTTTGTTTTTCATTTTAATACTTAAAATAACTATATTTACAGTTAATATTTAAAAAACTAACTAAGCTTTGTAACAGGAAAATATGCAAAGTTCAAAAATAGAATTCTTACTTCGGTATAATGAACTGTTAAATTCATCACTTAAGGCAATACCAAATTTCCCTGATGACTTATGCGAATTCTTAATTGCCGAATATGAGCTACAAGCAGCAGTGTTGTTTCGGGTTGCTGAAGACAATAGCTTTGTTGTTTTGGGCAAATCTAAAACAGCCAAAAAGATATATTTAAAAAATACTTCTTTTAAATGTGAAAATTGCCGTTCAGCACTTTCTTCTTTAGACGGGCCAAATTTTAACACCCAATCTGATTGCACTATACCAGTATCAGATTTTGTTATTTATGAAGGATGCCTGACAATTAATGTTACCGAAAGTGAAAAAATATTATTAAAAATCGCAAAGAAAAACCCTTTTACAAAGATTGATAAAGACGATTTAGAATCTATTAGCGAAGTTTTTGCTAATTTATTCAAAATATGGTCAGGCAATAAAAGCAGTAATGCGGAATCCATGGATGATGTGTTGGTTAACATTGCCCACGAACTAAGGACTCCTACAAACAGTATCATGGGATTTGCCTCTTTGCTAAATGAAGATAATTTAAGCTCATCCCAGACAGAATATGTCTCTACTTTAAAAGATAATGCTTTTAATTTATTATCACTAATAAATGATTTAATTGATTTTGCAAAAATAAACAAAGGGCTAATTAAAGAAAATCACGCAAGTATCAACATTAAAAATCTATTAGAAGATATTATAAAGATATTCTTGGAAAAAATTGACAGAAACAAAATTGAATTTGTCGTAAATATAGACAAATCAATTCCTGCCAATATTAAATTTGATGCACAGAAACTTCGCTTTATTTTATTAAATATTATTTCTTTTTCTGTTAGTTTAACGGAACAAGGAAAAATTTCTATTACTGTATCGTCAGGGCCTGGCCGGTTGAATGTCAGAATTACCGATACTGGCAATGGTATTACTACCAGCAGATTAAAGACGTTATTTAGTCCATTTTCTTTTGGCGATTTGAGCAGGTTATCAGTTAGCAGTGTTACCGGCTTAGGTTTAACCCTTTCAAAAAAATATATTGAATTGCTAAAAGGTAATATTGAAGTTATAAGCAATGTTGGAAGAGGAACCAGCTTTAGTTTTTATATATCCGCTGAAATACCGGGTGTTATTGAAGAACAGATTGCTGCATTGCCAAAGCCGGGTATAAGAAATAAAGTTTTAGTTGTTGAAGATGATTATGCCGCCTCTAAATTATTAAGTAATTATCTTAATAAATGGGGGTATGCTCCTACTATTGTCAACTCAGCCCAACAGACCATGCGGATAATTGAGAAAGAGCAATTTCTGGCGGTTTTAATGGATATTGAATTGCCGGATGCAAACGGTTTCGAATTACTTAAACAAATAAGAGAACATAAGAATACTAAAAACACACCTGTTATTGTTTGTTCAGTTGAAGCGGAACAGCAAAAAGCCTTTCTTATGGGCGCTGTGGAGTATTTTGTTAAACCAATTAAATACAAATATTTGGTTGAAGTTCTTACCAGTTACAGATTGAAAAAAGATTCTGATATTTTGATTGTAGATGATGATATTCCTACTCTTAATTTGATGAAACAGGCAGTAGAACAGGCAGGTTTTAATGCAATTGCCGAATCAAGATCTTCCAGAGTTATGAATTTGATAGAGAATACTCATTTGGATCTTGCAATTGTTGATCTTGACATGCCGGAAGTAAATGGTTTTGAACTAATAAAAATGATTAAAACCAGACCAGAATTTGCACGGTTGCCAATAATTATTTATACTGGTAAAGAAAATTATCAGGGCGATCTTAAGAAAATTGACGGAATGTTTGAAGAATTGTTGCATAAGTCAAGCAGCAATATAGAAGATCTTGCGGATACCATAAATAAAATGATTAACAGGTATGACGAGCCTTCAAAACCTGAAGAGGTTAGTAAGCTGAAAAATACTATTAAAATTTTATTGGTTGAAGATTATAAACATTCTCAGATTATTGTAACCAGACTCCTTAAGAAAAATAATTTTGAGTCGGTTGTTGTTGTTGAGAATGGAGCGGAAGCTGTAGAACAGGTTCAGAAACAAAAATTTGATCTTATCCTTATGGATATGCAAATGCCTATTATGAACGGCTTTGAAGCAACTGAAAAGATCAGACAAATGCCTGAATATGCCGATATTCCTATTATTGCTTTAACAGCTTTTGCAATGAAGGGTGACCGGGAAAAATGTATGGATGCCGGTGCAACTGATTACATCCCCAAACCTATTGATAGTCAGGAATTTATTGATAAAGTTAAGTTTTATACGGAAAATAAGTCAAGAATTTTATCTTAAATAATTAAGTATTAAAATAATTAGTAAACATTTTTTTAAGTCTCTTTTTAAGAGACTTAATTTTTATATAGACGATTAAAATAAGAAGTGTTAGTAAAATGATTTCAGAAAATCCAAGAGTTAGATTTGCTCCAAGCCCAACGGGATATTTGCACGTTGGCGGGCTGCGTACTGCCTTATATAATTATTTATTTGCAAAGCATAACAATGGTTCCTTCATTCTCAGAATTGAAGATACTGACAGAAACAGGTTTGTTGAAGGTGCTGTAGAAAATTTAATATCCACCCTAAAGTGGATTGGGCTGGATTTTGATGAAGGCCAGGGAAAAGGCGGTGACTGTGGGCCTTACATGCAAAGTGAAAGACTTGATATTTATAAAAAATATGCGGATGAACTAGTTAATAAGAATAGAGCTTATTATTGTTTCTGTAGTGCTGAACGGTTAACAGCCCTTAGAGAAGAACAGCAGAAAAATAAACAGCAGGGAATGTATGACAAGCATTGTTTGCATTTATCTAAAGAAGAAGTTCAGGAAAATTTAGCCAAAGGTCTTCCTTATGTAATCAGATTAAATGTTGAAAAAGGTAAGCAGATTGTTATTAATGATGTCATAAGAGGCGTGGTTGAATTCCATAGCGATATTATTGATGATCAGGTTTTACTTAAAAGCGATGGATATCCTACTTATCATTTGGCAAATGTTATTGATGATCATATGATGAAGATTACTCACGTCATTAGAGGTGAGGAATGGCTATCTTCTACTCCAAAGCATATTTTGTTATATGAGTATTTCGGGTGGGAGAAACCGGTTTTTGCCCATCTGCCGTTATTGTTAAACCCTGATAAATCTAAATTGAGTAAGAGGCAGGGCGATGTGGCCGTAGAAGATTACAAAGCTAAAGGGTATCTTAAAGAAGCTCTTTTAAACTTTGTTGCTTTATTAGGCTGGACTGCAGGTGATGATCAAGAATTTTATTACCTTGACGAATTAGTTAGCAAATTTGACTTAAACAGAGTGAATAAATCAGGAGCAGTTTTTAATGTTGAAAAACTTAATTGGCTTAATGGTGAACACTTACGGAAGAAATCTCAAATTCAATTACTTGAGCTATTAAAAGACCATTTATTAACTACTGTGTATAAAGATAATTCTTATTCTGATAAATATTTGATTGAAGTAATAGAATCAATGAAAGAAAGAGTTCTTTTTATTCATGAAATTGCTGAGAAAGCACCTTACTTTTTTGAGACTCCATCCGGGTACGATGAAGCACTTTTAAAAAAGAGATGGAAACCCGAAACTCCTTCACAATTAAATAAATTGTTGGAGAGGTTCGAGAAATTAGAAAATTCGGACAAGGAAGGTTTTGAAATTGCCCTGAAGCAGACTGTTGAAGAATTTAATACAGGTGTAGGGACACTTATCCACCCTGTAAGACTAGCTGTTTCGGGTATTGGCAATGGTCCTGGATTATATGATATTTTACATATAATAGGTAAAGACGAAACTATTAAAAGAATTAAAACAGCATTAAATAAAATTTCTATATAAAATTCATCTAAAAGAAAAATATTATGGACGAAAAAAATAATACTCCGGTAAATGAAAATGTACAAAAACCATTGAATTTTATTCAAGAGATAATAGAAAAAGATTTTGAAACTAATAAATTTAACCAAAAGGTACATACCCGTTTTCCCCCTGAACCAAATGGTTACTTACATATCGGTCATGCTAAATCGATTTGTTTAAACTTCGGAATTGCAAACCAATATAAAGGCATATGCAATTTAAGGTTTGACGATACTAATCCTGTGAAAGAAGATATTGAATATGTTGATTCTATTCAGGAAGATGTAAAATGGCTGGGCTTTGATTGGGAAGATAGAATGTTCTATGCCTCAGATTATTTTGAGCAATTGTACAATTATGCTGTTGAACTAATCAAAAAGGGTGTAGCCTATGTTTGCGATTTGACTGCCGAACAATTAGGGGACTATAGAGGTACTCCAACTGTTCCTGGTAAAGAATCTCCATACAGAAACAGGTCTATTGAAGAGAATTTAATTCTGTTTGAGAAGATGAGAAATGGCGAGTTTGAAGACGGCTCAAAAACTCTTAGAGCAAAAATTGATATGGCTTCCCCTAATATGCATATGCGTGATCCTGCCATTTACAGAATTCGCAGGGCTAATCATCATAGAACCGGAGATAAATGGTGCATCTATCCAATGTATGATTTTGCACACTGTTTTTCTGATTCGCTTGAAGGCATTACTCATTCTATTTGTACACTAGAATTTGAAGTACACAGACCTTTGTATGACTGGTTCTTGGATCAGTTAAATGTCTATCATCCTCAACAGATTGAATTTGCAAGACTTAATTTAAGCTTTACTGTTATGAGTAAAAGAAAATTATTGCAGTTGGTTCAAGAGAAGAATGTTAATGGATGGGATGATCCGAGGATGCCAACTATTTGCGGTTTAAGAAGAAGGGGATATACACCGGAATCAATTAGAAGTTTTGCTGAAAAAATAGGAGTGGCTAAGCGCGATAATACTATTGATGTCGCTTTGCTAGAACATAGTATTAGAGAAGACCTTAATAAAAGATCAAACAGGGTTATGGCTGTTCTAAATCCTTTGAAAGTTAGTATAATTAATTATCCTGATGATCAAATTGAGGAATTGGAAGCTATCAATAATCCGGAGGATCCGAGTAAAGGTACACGCATTATTCCTTTCTCAAAAACTGTATATATTGACAGGGATGATTTTATGGAAAACCCTTCTAAGAAGTTCTTCAGACTACAACCGGGCGGGGAAGTACGCTTAAGATATGCTTATATCATTAAGTGTGAAGAAGTTGTTAAAGATGATACAGGCAATATTGTTGAATTAAAGTGTACTTACGACGTTGAAACAAAAAGTGGAACCGGTACAAGCAACAAGAAAGTTAAAGGGACTATCCATTGGGTAGAAGCACAAAAGGCAGTTAAAGGCGAAGTTAGATTGTATGATAGATTATTTTCTGTCGAAAATCCTTCTGGTGATGAAGCAGATTTTAAGTCTTTCTTAAATGCTGATTCATTAAAAGTTCTAAAGAACTGTTTACTGGAGCCTTGCCTGGCCGAGGCAAAACCTTCAGATAAATTTCAATTTGAAAGATTAGGTTATTTTTGTGTAGACCTTGATTCTAAACCGGGTAACATTATCTTTAACAGAACAGTCTCGCTTAAAGATTCGTGGTCTAAAATAGCGAACAAATAATTTGAAATTAGCAAAAAAAAAGCCGTCCAAATATGGGCGGCTTTTTTTATAAAACAAAATAAGATTATTTTGTTAACATCATTTTCATAGTCTGATTGAAACTACCTGCTTCTAATTTATAGAAGTAAACACCACTATTCAAATTTTTAGCGTTGAAATTAACGTTATATGTACCAGCATCTTTATAACCGTTAACCAAAGTAGCAACTTCTTGCCCTAACAGGTTATAAACAGCTAACTTAACATTGCCTGAATTAGGTAAGTTGAAAGAAATAACTGTTGATGGGTTAAAAGGATTTGGATAATTTTGTAACAATGAAAAATTCATAGGAGTTGAAACTTCTGTTTCTACTGCTGAAGAATATTCATAATTACCGTTAAAATCTAATTGTTTTAATCTGTAGGAATATTTACCCTGAGCTAATTTAGAATCAGTAAAAGAATAGTTGTGTTGTTCAGTAGAAGTACCATTACCGGTTACAAAACCAATAGTAGTAAAGTGACCGTCAACAGATTTTCTTTCAACTTCAAAACCACGGTTGTTAACTTCGGTTTTAGTATTCCAATTAAGAACTACATTATCTTTATTAGAAGCAGCAGTAAAAGCAGTTAATTCAACTGGCAAACCGATGTTTGTACCTTTTGCAACACCGCCATCACCTACTGCCCAAGCAGTTGTACCGGTTCTGGAAGATTTAAGATCTAAAATCTGAGTACCTGTAGCAAATGTGAAACCTGTAGTCCAGTTTGCACCATTATCGGTAGAACTATAAATAGCTAATCCTCTTTCATACATCCAAGTATTACCAGCACCAATTGCAGCATATGGTGTACCAGTGCTGCCTTGTAAGGTAACTGTATTCCATGTAGTACCACCGTCCGTAGTTGTAACGCCTGCACCAACGTTGGATAATGTACCAATAACAGCTCCATTGGTTAAAGAATTAAACCAAATTCCAAATGTATTTAGCACGCCTGGAGTAGGAATGGCTGTAAAGGATGCACCTTTATTGGTAGAATGATAGATTTTTGTATTGTTAGTTCCAAACCAAACATCATTACCTCTTACACAAATAGAGTTATTCCATCCGGCTTCAGTAGTAGTAGCTTGAGGTAATTTTAAACCAGTAGAATCCCATGTTGTTCCCTGGTTGGTAGTTTTGAAGATTGTCCATCTGCCACCTACAGGATCTCCAATCATAATACCATTGTTTGCGTCAAAAAACCACATAGCATCAATAAAACCGCCTGTTTGAGTAAATACTTGAGTAAAAGTAGCACCGCCATCAGTGGTCTTAAAAACATTTGTAGCAGCAGGGGTTGATGTTGCAAAACAAATATTTGCATCTATTGCAAAAATGTTAACAATGTCACCCGTAAGACCGGCTGCAGCAACTTTTGTCCAAGTTGTTCCGCCATTTGTTGTTCTTATAATTGTAGCAGCATCAGTTCCAAACCAGCATACTTGATCACTAACAGCAGAAATTGAAACGCCATTTGAGGCTGTAAATGTTGGAGCTGTCTGTAACACCCATTGTGCATTTAATAATGCAGAGAACGCTAAAACGAACGACAATAATAGAACTTTTTTCATAGAACCTCCTGAATTATTTAATGAAGAACATTTATTGAATAAGATTATTTTAGTAGACATACAAAATAATTTCATAAATAACTTGTGTATAATACAAAATTTTATTTAAAAAATACAACCTTTTCCCATGGAAAATTCAATAATTTTTTAGTTAGCATTAAAAGTTGTGATTAATATGTATCAAATTAAGACTTTGACTTAATTATTTAGTTATTAGTTAAAAGATTTTTATAATAATTAATATTAGTTTACAAGCAATACTTTTATGGGTTAAAAACGATGCGACAGGTGCTGAGTTTGCATTTTGATTAAATTAGATAGGAAACGAACCAAAGTTATTTGCTGCATTTTGTGACTCCTTGCTTCTATTAAGTAATGTTGTAAAAAAAAAGCCGTCCAAATAGGGCGGCTTTTTTTATATAACAAAATAAAATTATTTTGTTAACATCATTTTCATAGTCTGGTTGAAACTGCCTGCTTCTAATTTATAGAAGTAAAC